>JAKPCM010000072.1 GCA_029553255.1 Caldisericota bacterium
TATGGATGGTTTTATTTTGATGAAGCATTAAAATATGTTACATATAAAAACGACAAAAAGATATTAAAAAATGCAATAAAAAAATTAAGGGAGGTTTTTTAAACCTCCCAGTAAAATCTTTTAAATCTTTAACTTTTTTAGTTAGTTTAAAAGATAAATTTCACATTAACTGTAACTTGAACAGATTGAGTTCCTGTAAAAATTGGAGTTACCATTTCCGATGTAATATTTTTTAAATCTCTATAGACAGGATAAGAAACATCTGAAATATTAATTTCTGCAACTCCTTTTATTTTTTCACCAACAACTTCTAATGCGACATCTGCTTTTTTCTTAGCATCTTCCATTGCAATCTTAATTGCCTCAAGTTTTAACTCATCTTTATTTGAAATATCAAAGCTTAATCCTGAAATTACATTTGCACCATTTGAAGTAGCAGTATCAAGAACTTCACTCAAAAATCCTGTATCAAGTTCTCCATTGCTGAGTTTTTTTGTTATTTTAATACTTAAGTTGTTTCTTACCACATAACCAACTAAAACTGGTGCTTCTTTTTCTGGATAGTTATAAACTGGTTGAATTAAATAATCTACTGTAGTTAAATCGTCTTGTTTAACTCCCAATTTTAATAATGCTGAAACTATTTGGTTCATTATTTTTGCATTCTCTTCAGAAGCCTCTTTTGCTGTTAACCTTTGAATTTCAACTCCAACATTCACATATCCAACATCTGGTTTTGCATAAACAATTCCCTGACCAGATACAGTTATTGAATTTTCTGATGTAACATCTGTTACTTCATTTACATCAGTCTTAGCAAAACTTATTCCCATAAGGGAAACCACCAAAATCAATACTGAAACCAAAAAAAGTGTTAAGACTTTTTTCATAGTTTCACCTCCTAATGATATAAACAAAAATAGAGAAAAATAGTTTCAAATTTTTGAGAATTATTTTTATAATGGATATTCGAAATAGATTATTTTGTTTATTTCTGAATCAATTAAAAAAATCCAATAATTATTATTTTCGCTAACTGAAACTAATATCAAACTTTCATCGATATTAATTAAATCTTTTATTGTGTCTTTATTAACAAAATCAAATCTTTCATCGTTCTTAAAAATTTCTAAAACTTTATCAATATTATTTGAACTTATTGTTAAAGATTTTAAATCTTCTTTTTTAATCAAATCTACTAAATCTTTTGAATTTATATTATGTTCTTCTAAATTTTCTTCACCTGAAATTATTCTTTCAAAATTACCATCTTTTTCATATACTTTTACACCACTTTTATAAATTTTTACTAATTCATCATTCTCTATTTTTTCTTCTAACAATTCATCATTTTCTAATATCTTTAATATTTTCTCCCCATATTGACTTCGGTAATTTCTTACTAAATATTCATTTTCATCAGAAGGATATTGGATAGATATTTTATTTAAAATAAATAAAGTGGGAATAATTATCAACAAAATAACAATTGAATACGATAAACTTCTTAATAAAACTCTCCTTTTCTTTAATGTTTTTCTTTTTTCATAAAGAACAAATAGTTTATTTTTGAGTTCTTTTTTGAACTCTTCATCTTCAATTTCTGGTTTTTTAATATCTTCTAAAAATTCATCAAATTTTTCCATCATATTTATAAACTAAAATCTTTTAAAAAAGTTTCATCTTTTTCGAGCTCTTTTTTTAACTTTTCAGTCCCTCTTTTTAAAATTGTTTTAACCGTATTTTCATTTAAATTTAAGATTTCACCTATCTCTTTAATTTTTTTCTTTTCAAATATTTTTAATGTAAGAATATTTTGATAATTTAGTGGTAATTTTAAAAGTGCTTTTTGAATATAAAAAAACTTTTTCTCTTCGATATCTAATAAATCCTCTTTATATTCAATTTCAATATCATCTTTTAGAATAAATTTACTATTCTTTTTTATGAAATTATTAACAAGATTTGTTGCTATTTTTATCAGATAATTTGAATAAGGAATCCCCCTGTCTTTATAACTATCGATTGAAAGAAGTGCTTTTGTAAATACCTCTTCTGTTAAATCTTTTGCTTCTTCTTTTAAACCTATTCTTCCAAATATATAATTTAAAATTAGGGAAAAATATTCTTCAAAAATTATACCAAAGGCCTCTTTATCCTCTTTTGCCTTCTCTAATAAATTTTTTTCAACTTCCCTGTCAAGCATTAAAATATTTTTAATAATAGATTTATTTAAAGAGGATTTTTTCTTTATAGAAATTTAAAATGTCTATTAACCTTTAAGATATTTTAGTTTTTCTACTTCTTCTTCGTCAACAATATACTCAGATTCAAATTTTTTCTCTTCAACAACTTTCTTTCTTATTTCCTCTTCATTAAGAGCTCTAATTGAGAGACGCATTTTTCTATCTGAAGGTTTTAGTTC
Source organism: Caldisericota bacterium (assembly GCA_029553255.1). Lineage (GTDB taxonomy): Bacteria > Caldisericota > Caldisericia > B22-G15 > B22-G15 > JAAYUH01. The sequence continues at coordinate 2,426 of JAKPCM010000072.1, forward strand.
AACAACTTTTGCTTCAACTTCCTGACCTATTTGAAGAGCTTCTTCTGGTTTTTTAATCTTCTTTAGTGTTATCTGTGATATATGTATTAGTCCTGTAATACCTTCTTCTATTTCTACAACTGCACCAAAAGGTAAAAATCTTATAACTTTTCCTTTAACAATAGTTCCTACAGGATACTTCTCTTCAATATTTTCCCATGGATGTGGTTTTGTTTGTCTTAAAGAAAGTGATACCCTTTCTTCCTCTGGATTGACATTTAAAATTTTTACTTTAACTTTTTGTTTCTTTCTAACAATCTCTCTTGCTGGTTTTCTTGGTCCCCAAGTTAACTCAGAAAGATGAATTAATCCTTCAATTCCTTTACCAAGATCTACAAAAACTCCAAATTCAACTATTCCTACAACAGTACCAACAACTGTTTCCCCTTCTTTTTTCTTTAATTCATAAAAGTATTCTTTTCTCTCTTTTTCTTTCTCTTCTTCAAGGATAACCCTTCTTGAACAGATAATCTTTCTTATCTCTCTATCAAATTCAATTATTTTTACCTTTAGTGTTTTGTTGAGATAATTATTAAGTTCTTTTCTTCTTACAACATTTAATTCTATTTGGGTTCTTGGTAAAAATGCAGGGAGTCCTAAATCAATAAGTAATCCACCTTTAACAACTCTCGTAACAGTTCCTTCTATATCTTTCTTGTTATCAAAAGCCTCTTTTAAATCTCTCCAAGCTGATTCATAATCAGCTCTTCTTTTTGAAAGTACAAGTTCACCCGTTGGACCTTCTGGTCTAACAACATAAACATTTATCTCTTCTCCTTCTTTTACTATATCCCTTGCAGAAACATTTTTCTCTTTTGTCAACTCTTTTAAAGGAATATAATTTTCAAATTTTCTACCAACACTGACAAGAGCACCATCATCCTCAACTTTAACAACTACTGCGGGTATAATTTCCCCTTTCTTGAATTTTCTCGGAAGATAATCTTCTGTAATTTTTCTTACTTCGTCTAATTCCTCTTTTACTTCTTCTTCGACTTCCTCTTTTGTTTCTTCTTCCATTTCAGAAATAATATTTCTGATCTCTTCTTCTCCTAACTTTTCATCTTCAGAACTTTCCTCTTCTTTTGGTTCTTCCTCTTCTTCTTTTGGTTCTTCCTCCTCTTCTTTTGATTCTAACTCTTCGAAGTTTTCTTCATCTTTTTTAGAAAACTCCTCGTCCTTTTCTACCATATTAAACCTCCTTTGTTAAAATTTCTTTTGCCTGATTAACAATATAAGAAAAACTTTCTTTATCATTAATTGCTAATTCTGAAAGCATTTTTCTGTTAATCAGGATTGAACCCTTCTTAAGCCCATGGATAAATCTTGAGTAAGATATTCCAAATTCTTTAAGAGCTGCATTAATCCTTGTAATCCACAAGCTTCTCATATCTCTCTTTTTTAATCTTCTTCCAACATAAGAATAATGCAATGAGTGTTCTACTGATTCTCTTGCGACACGATATCTAATTGATGCTGCGCCTTTGAAACCTTTAGCAAGTCTTAATGTCTTTTTTCTTCTTCTCCTTGTATATTGGCCACCTTTAATCCTTGCCATAAATTACCTCCTTAAGCCTATTATCTTTCTAACATTTTTTTCATCTTCTTTAGAAACCTCTTTATATCTTAACTGTTTAACTTTTTTATTTGACTTTTTCTTCTCAAGGTGATGAGAATGTCCTGTTCTTCTTCTCATTATCTTTCCACTTCCAGTTACCTTAAACCTCTTCTTTGCTGTTTTCGAGATTTTTAATTTGGGCATCCTTGTTTCCTCCTTTTTTTATTGGACCTATTAAGCATTCAATCCTTTTGCCCTGGAAAAAGGGCTCTCTTTCGACAACGCCTACATCCTTAAGTTGATTAATAACACTTCTTAATAACTCAAAACCTTTTTCTTTATTCACTAATTCTCTACCTCTAAAATAAATTGATATTCTTACTTTATCTCCATTGATTAGCCATTCCTTTGCATTTTTTACTTTATATTGTAAATCTCCTTTTCCTATAAAAGGTCTCAATTCGAGATTTTTTACATCAAAAGTAACCTGTTTCTTTTTTGCTTCTTTTTTTTTCTTAGTTAATTCATACTTAAATTTTCCATAATCTACAATTTTACAAACAGGGGGATTTATATTTGCATTTATTTCAACAAGATCTAAATTTTTTTCTTCTGCAAGAGAAAGTGCTTGTTCTATCGGAAAGACTCCCAATTGTTTTCCATCATTATCAATAACTCTAACCTCCTTTGCCTTAATCGCTTTATTAACTCTTAAAGTATCCTCTTTAATTGAAGATCACCCCCATTGAATCATCGCTCACTTCTTGTTCTCGACCTCCTTTTTAAGGTTATCAATTATATCATCTATAGAAAAATTACCAAGATTTCCTTGATTCTTTTTTCTCACTGCAACCTCCTTTTTTTCTTTTTCTTTTTTTCCAATCACAAATAAATAGGGAACTTTTTCTATTTCCCCATTTTTTATCTTTTCTTGCAAGGCATCATTTGAAAAATCAGATTCAACTCTAAAACCAGCTTCAAAAAGTTTATTATATACCTCTTTTGCATAATCTTCAACATCTTGAGTAACTGTTAAAATTTTTATCTGTACAGGAGACAACCATAATGGAAAATTACCTGCATAATTTTCAATAAGAGCACCAAAGAACCTTTCGATCGAACCAAGAACAACCCTATGTATCATAACAGGTGTATGCTCTTTGCCATCATTACCCATATATGTAAGATTGAATCTCTGTGGTAAATTAAAATCCACCTGAATAGTTGGTCCCTGCCATAATCTATCAAGAGAATCTTTGAGTTTAATATCAATTTTTGGTCCATAGAAAACACCTTCACCCGGATCTATCTTATAATCAATTTTTTCTATTTCAAGAGCTTTAATTAAAGCATTAGTTGCTTTTTCCCATAATTCTATAGAACCAACAAATTTTTCAGGCCTTGTTGAAAGATATATTTCATAATTTTCAAAACCAAAGGTTTTCATCATAAAAATAGCAAAATTTAAAACTCCGATTATTTCATTTTCAAGTTGATCTTCAGTACAAAAAATATGAGCATCATCTTGAGTAAACCCTCTAACTCTTAATAATCCATGCAAAACTCCTGATCTCTCATATCTATAAACTGTCCCAAGTTCAAAAAATCTTAAAGGAAGTTCTTTATAACTCCTTGTTCTTGATTTGTAAATCAATATATGTCCTGGACAATTCATTGGTTTAACAAGATATGGAACATCATCAACCTCTATTTGAGAATACATATTATCTTTATAATATGAAAGGTGACCAGAAATTTCCCAGAGTTTTGCTTTTGCAATATGTGGAGTATAAACAAATTGATAACCTCTTTTAAGGTGTTCCTCTCTTTCGAAATCTTCTATTATTTTTCTTATCATTCCACCTTTTGGGTGGAAAAAGATAAAGCCAGGACCAGCTTCTTCTGGATGAATACTGAAAAGATCAAGTTCTTTTCCAAGCCTTCTATGATCTCTTTTCTCAATTTCTTTTAACCTCTCAAGATAACTATTTAATGAATTCTCATCAAAAAATGAAGTCCCATATATTCTTTGAAGAATTTCTCTATTTTCGTCTCCTCTCCAATAACTTGATGAAGATGATAAAATTTTAAAGTTTTTTATCAAAGTTGTATCTTTAAGATGAGGCCCTCTACAAAGATCAACAAATTCACCAACTTTATAAATAGAAACAGTATCACCCTCAATATCATCTATAAGTTCGAGTTTAAATTTTTCTTCTTTGAACAATTCTTTTGCTTCGTTCTTATTCATTTCAAATCTCTCAAATTTAAGGATATTTTTTAATATCTCTTTCATCTTGTTTTCAATTTCAACTAAATCTTCTGGTGTAAATGTTTTGTTAATATAAAAGTCATAATAAAAACCATTTTTAATTGATGGTCCAATTGCAAGTTTAGCTTCAGGATAAAGTTTTTTTACCGCATATGCCATTATATGAGAAGTTGAGTGGTTTAGAATTGTCAGCGATTCTTCATCCTCTATTTTTAGAAACTTAATGTTATCTCCCTCTTTTGGTTTATAATAAAAATCTACAATCAAATTGTTGTTTATTTTAGCACCAACAATTTCATCTACATTATCGAGATTATTTAAAAGAGAAAATAAATTATCTCCTTCATTAATAAAAAAATTATTATTTAGATTTTCTAAGAAAATCTCTACTTTCATATATCTCCTTAATTTTAAAATTTTTAAAAATAAAAAAATGGTGGGCGATAGTGGACTCGAACCACTGACCTCTTCGGTGTCAACGAAGCGTTCTTCCTCTGAACTAACCGCCCTTTCCCAATTTATATTATAATAATTTGACTAATTGTCAAGAATGTGTGTAAGTTCGAATATCAATATACCATACCATTAGATACTACTGAAATAATATGATTTGTGATTGTTAGGTAGCTATTTTTAATCATTTTTAAAATTTTTTTAAGTGATATAATTAAAAAATAAAAATATATAAAAAATGAAAGGAGATTTTATGAAAAAATTTTTCTCTTTAGCCTTGATTATCATACTATTAATGAGTTTTAAAATTGTTTTTAGTAATGAAATTATGTGGAATACATATCGTGGAAATACACAAAGATGGGGGTATTCTGATTCTCTTTTTTCACCTCCATTAATGGAAGCATTTAGATATACCGGTAATGCAAATTTTTCTTCACCAATTTTTTCAAACGGAAAAATCTTTGTTGGATCTGGAGATAAAAATTTATATTGCTTTGATTCTGAAACTGGTGATGTATTATGGACTTATGAAACAGATGGAGCAATAATAGGTGCTCCAACTTATGATAATGGAAAAATTTATTTTGGATGTATTGATGGCTATTTTTTCTGTTTAGATGAAAATAACCCTCAAAAATATTTTTGGAGATATATTACATATTCAAAAATATATGTTGCACCTCTTATTGTAGGAAATATTGTATATTTTGGTGCTGATAATGGACTTGTTTATGCTTTTGATAAAATAACAGGTAAAGAAGTATGGAACACTCCATTTTCAACAAACAATAAAATAAATTCAGCAATTTCTGGTGATGATTCATCAATATTTTTCATTTCTCAGGATGGATATCTTTATGCTGTTCATCCATTAACAGGTGCTCTTTTATGGAAAAAAACAGTTGGTCCTAATGTTAAGTCAACACCAATTATAAAGGAAAATTATGTTTATGTTTTAAATAGTTCTGGACAACTACTCGTAATAAATAGAACAACTAAAAATCAGGACTGGTATTATTCATTAAGTCAGGATACTACTACAACTCCTGCAATTTCTGGTGATTTAGCAATAATTCTCGGAAGGAATGGAAAACTTGCCTGCATTGATTTAAGAACTGGTAAAGCAAGATGGGAAAGAAATTTACCAGGGCAATTTGATACTTCTCCTGTCGTAACTGATAAATATATATTTATAGGAGATAATGCATCAACTTTATATATGCTTTCAATCGATAAAAATGGCTCAACATCTTGGTATGAAAAGTTTGAAAAAGGATTTTTTAACGATTTCCTAATTCAAGATAACAAACTTTTTACTGTTGGATTAGATTCTTCTTTAAGATGTTTTGTATCACAACCTCCACCATCATTAAAAGTTGAACCAATTACTTTAGATTTTGGAGAGGTTGAAGTTAATTCACAAAAAATATTAAGTTTAAATATAAAAAATGTTGGAGGAGGAACACTAACAGGGACTCTTGAGTCTTCTGTTTATTGGATAAAAATATTTCCAACAGAATTTTCAGGTAATGATGTCGTTATAAATGTTACTGTTGATACTAATGGATTTGAAATGGAAAAAAGTTACCAAGGCAAGATAACAATAAAATCTAATGGTGGTAATCAAGAAGTTGCTGTTGTACTAAAAACTGCAAGTTTACCTGCAAAACTATCTGTCACACCTAAGATACTTGATTATGGAAATATAAATAGAGGCAACAAAAAAACCATACAGATAGCCATTAAAAATTTAGGGGGTGGAAAACTTTTTGGCACTTTATCAACCAATGTCAATTGGATAGAATTTGAAACAACAAATTTTGAAGGAAATAGCCTATTAATTAATGTAACTTTAAACGCTTCCAATCTCACTTCAGGTCAAAAATATAAAGGTTTTATTTATGTTGAATCAAATGGAGGTAAAGAAACTGTAGAAATAAACATAAATGTAGTTGAACCTAATCCTGAAATTTATGTTGATACAAACACATTAAATTTTGGAGAGGTTAAAAAAGGGGATTCAGTAAGTAAAATGTTTGTTATTTCAAATAAAGGAGGAGGGCTTTTAACTGGAACTATCTCAGTATCTCAATCTTGGATAATTTTAAGTGAAAAAACATTTTCAGGAAATGAAGTTAGAATTCAGGTAACAATAAACAGTTCTAATTTAAGAGAAAATGAAATTTCATATGGGAAAATTGAAATAAGCTCTAATGGCGGAGCTTATACAATTGAAGTATATGTGAAGGTATTACTAAAAGAAGAAAAACCTCAAAAAATTGTTATTGTTCTACAGATTGGAAATAAAACTATGTATGTAAATAATGTTCCTCAGCAGATTGATGTTCCACCGACTATTATTGAGGGAAGAACTCTTTTACCTATAAGATATGTTGTTGAACCACTTGGAGCAAAAATTTTCTGGGATGATGTAGAAAGAAGAGTCACTATTGAATTTAAGGATATAACTATTGATTTATGGATAGGGAAAAGTATTGCTAAAGTTAATGGAAAAGATAGGGCAATTGATCCAAGTAATCCAAAAGTTGTACCACTTATTATTTCAGGAAGAACTATGCTTCCTGTTAGATTTGTCGCTGAAAATTTAGGATGTGATGTTGAATGGGATCCTGATACAAGAAAGGTTACGATAACCTATCCAAAAGATTAAATAGTTCCTTTTTCACAAATATCTTTATATATGTAAGCACTTTTTCTTATTTTTCTTTCAAGTGTCTTAAAATCTACTTCATATAGACCAAATTTCATAGAATATCCTTCCACCCATTCAAAATTGTCCATTAAAGACCAGTAAAAATATCCAGCAACATCTAAACCCTCTTTTTTTGCTTTTTTTATCTCTTCTATACTTTTTGTTATAAATTCTCCTCTTAATTTATCCTCTTTATCAGCAATTCCATTTTCAGTAATTATTATTTTTTTATTATATTTTTTTAAATTTGATAATATTTCGTAAATACCTTCTGGATAATATTCATAACCAAAATCAGTTAATATGGCATCTTTTCTTTTTTTCTCGTTATACAATTTGAAAGGATGGAATTCAACAAAAGCTCTTGTGTAATAATTAACTCCTATATAATCAATTGAATCTTTTAAATCTGAATAAAATTCATTATTTCCGACAGGTCTTTTTATATAACCAGATGTAAGAGCATCAAGAAAAAGATCATTATAAATAGATGAAACTTTATTAACGAGGAGTTTATCCATAAAAAAATTTCTATAAGGACAAAATAACATCATATTATGAGCAATTGATACCAATGAATCACTCCTGTTCTCTTTTATGATAATATTTGCATACATATGAGAAAGTATCAAGTTCTTTATTACTTTTAATCCCTTTTTTAGATTTTTTTCACCAGGAGGCCACCATCCAAAAAAATAACCAAGAAGAGCTAAAACAACTGGCTCATTAATTGTAACCCAATATTTAACATAATCCTTAAAATATGGAACAACTTTATTTACAAATCTTTTAAAATAATCTATTGATTCAGGATTTAAAAATCCTCCTTTTTCTTTTAACCAGATTGGAATTGTAAAATGATGTAATGTTAAAAGAGGCTCAATGTTGAGTTTTTTAAGCTCTTTTAACATATCAACATAATGTTCTATCTCCTTTTCATCAAATTTACCATCTTCTTTTTCTATTCTACTCCACTCGATTGAGAATCTATAAGCATTGTTGTTTAAAAATTTAATCAATTTAAAATCTTCTTTATAAAGATGGTAATGATCGCAGGCTGGATGTGAAGAATCATTTGTCTTAATCTTTCCCATTTTCTCCCACTCCCACCAATCATTATAGAAGTTTCCTCCTTCAACCTGATGACTGCTTGTTGCAACTCCCCATAAGAAATTATCCATTCAAACCTCCTTTATATAGATATTTTTTAAAATATCGTAAAAAATATTAAAATTGACTCTTCCTCCTTCATATAAGGTCACATTACTAATTGATGCTGATAATCCATATTTTAATGAATCCAAAAAACTCATTCCCTCTGTTATTCCAAATACAAATCCTCCCATAAAAGAGTCTCCAGCACCAACAGGATTTACAACATTCACATTAAAATCAGAATATATATGATATATTTTATTATCTAAAATAAAAAGTGCTCCTTTTTCTCCCAATGTTATACATATTGATTTAATTTTATATTTACTTTTAATATCTCTTAGATTATTAATAATTTCACTTCTTTCAATATTAAATGTATTTGAGAATTCATCTTCATTCAGTTTTAGAAAAAATGTATCGCTTGATTCAAGAAATTTAATTAAAAATTCGCCTTTTATGTCAAGAAATATTTTTTTATTTCGAATAATTGAAATTAAATTGTTGAAAAAATTGAAATCAAGTCCTTTTGGAATGCTTCCTGAGATGATTATATAATTAAACTGTTCAATTCTTTTATTAATTAAATCTAATAAACCATTACCTTCTTCCTTACTAATTTCAGGACCAACTTCATAAATTTCAATTACATTATTATTTTTATCAACTACTATATTGCAAACTCTGTTTTCTTTATTAATCTCATGAAGCAGGGGATAGATATGCTCTTTTATTAAACCATCTTCTATAAATTTACCATTATACCCGCCTTTAAAACCAGACACAGTTACCGTTCTATTGAAAGATCTTAAACATCTTGCAACATTAACTCCTTTGCCTCCAGGTAGAGAAGAAACAACACTTACTCTATTCTCTTTATGAAGAGAAAATTCATCAACTAATAAAACTTTATCAATTGCAAGATTTAAATTAATCGATAAAATCATTTTTGAATAAAAACTCTTGATTCATGCGGATATATAAAATTATCATCTCTTTTATTAAGAATTTCTTCTCCCTTAATATCAATTTTATTTTTTTTATCACTCAAATTAACATAAAGATTGACGATTTTATTCTCAAAAGAAATTTTATATTCAAATAGATAGTCATTAAATTTAAAATCAGTTATGTAATAATTTTTTATCTCTTTTAATTTCAACAGAAGTGAGAAATCATTATCACTCAGATTGTATAGAGGATCAGAGAAAAAAATTACATTAGATAGAAAGTAATCGATTATTAGAATTGAATCTCTTTCAAAACTATTCAATTTTTTGGGTTTAATAAATACTACATCTGGATCAGAGAGGAAAAATTTGGGTGTTGAAATTGTCCTAAAAAGTGTATTTCTTAAGGAATTAAATGCTTCTACATTTTCAGAAAAACCGATTAATCTTGTGAAATAATCTTTCCAGCCATCTTTTGTATCAGGTCCGATTCTTAAAATATCATAAACTCCATCCATTAAGATGTATGGAGCTCCACAACCAAGAATCTTTGAATCCTTTAATTCCTTTTTTATTTTTTTCATAACAAAGATGTATCTTTCATAAATTGATTCATCAATTTTTTTAGTTATATATGAGTTGAAAAAGGCATACAAAAAATCAAGTTTGAATAGCTCGAAACCCTTTTCTTTCAATAGAATCAATTTTTCTAAAACATAGTCAATAGAATCATCTCTATTCATATCAAGTGCATAAAAATATCCACCCCATAAAGGATTAAAACCAACAGGAACAGGATTTCCATTTTTATTTTTTAAAATAAGTGGACTTTTTTCTTTAAATATCTTTGAAGATTTTTCAACAACAAATGGGGCAACCCATATCCCTGGTTTTACATTTTTATCTTTTATTTTTTCACCGATCTCTTTAAGAGAATTTTTAAATTTAGGTTTTTCATTCCAATCACCAATAGAATCCTCCCAACCGTCATCAATCTGAAAATAATCAATATTTATAGGTAACTTATCAATATAATCTATGTTTTTTATTATTTTTTCTTTATCAATATTTCTATAGTAGTAATACCAAGATGTCCAACCATAAATTTTTTGATTGAAATCACCATTCAAAATTGGATTATTACTCTCTTTTGTTAGTATTTCAGGAAGACTTACTTCACCATAAACTTCTTTTTCAATTTCCAAATTTATTCTTAAAAGGTTATATTTTAAATAGAAATAGGTAAAAACAGATGAGTTTTCGGGATAAAAAATCAGGTATTTATTATTTTTCAAATAAGTTAAAAAGTAACTACATCTTTCATCTGGGTTTGTTGGATTTAAATAGTGAAACTTTAACTCCTTTATAGGTGGATTTCTAAATTTTTTATATTGTTCTATCAAATAAGATGAAGACCAAGAACTAAAACCATTTCTAAAAATTTTAATATTTTTAGGTTCTAATATTTCATATTCAATCACAATTTTTTTTAAATATTTCTTATGTTTTAAAAAAAGATTTAGTTTTATTTTTTCATCTTCAATCTTGTAATTAAAATCTTCATTATCACCTTTTTTCTCTTTAAATTCTAAAATTCCATTATAATAAAATAAAATTTTATTAAATCTTAACTGAAATTCATTCATTTTTTTCCATTGATTCTCTTACTTTTGCCATTTTTTCTCTTATTTTTTCAGCATCTTTATTTATAAATAATGAGACAACAAAGAATAAAATTCCACAGGGAATCCAGAAAAGAGCTGAAATTTTCATTGAAAAATCAAGATCTCTTATTGATGATAATAAACCCCCAATAAATGGACCAAAACCTGCACCAATAGAATCTGTTAAATTAAAGATTGAAGAGATTGCTCCTCTGTGTTCGGGAAGGTTTACATTCATCAACATTGCTTTAACATTTGGTCCAGCAAATGAGATAAAAAAAGCACCTAAAAATCCAAATATGCTTGGTGGTAATACATCTATAAATGTTGGATTAACTTTTCCTGGCCAATAGAGAGTCACCATAACTGGTATAACTCCAATTAATTGGGATAAACCACAAAAAATTGGAAGATAACTTCTCTTCTTTAAATAAAGTTTGTTACCAACAATTCCACCAACAAATTTACCAAAAATTGTTCCAATTCCAAGAATGATCAAAAGAACAGTTCCTAATTGAATTGGATAGTTTTTATGTCTAAAATAGAAAGTTATTAAATAGTAGGGAATTATTCCCCACGCCACAGTTCCAGGTATTCCTTGAATAAATAACCATATATTAGAGGGAATTTTTAGAAGTTCGATATAATCTTTTAATTTTACACTACCTTTATATTTAGCGCCTTTGATTATAAGTTCTCTAATTTCTTGTTCACCAGCACCTCTTTCTGGCTCTTTTCCCCATATTATTATTCCTAAAATAAAGAAAAAGTTAGGAACAGAAACTATAATAAATGGTAACCTCCATCCATAAATTGGAGCAAGAAATCCTGCAACAACCATTCCAACTATAACTCCAATTGCAATTATTGCATCATACCATGCCTGAGCTCTTGCTCTTTGCTTTTCTGTAAAAAGATCACCAATAATTGAAAAAACAGCTGGAACTGTTCCTCCTATTCCAATACCTGTTAAAATCCTTAATATTAGAAGTTGTTGATAATTTTTAGCAAAAGCTGTCAACAAGCAGGGTATTTCTCCTAAAAGAACAGCAATAATCAATAACCATTTTCTTGAAAATTTATCAGTTAAATATCCCCATAAAAGAGTAACTACTGCAGCAACAAGTGTAAAAGCTGAACCTACAATTCCTATTTCCCTATCTCCAATTTTAAACTCATCTTCAATAAATTGTATACTTGGAGACATTACATTCTGATCTGCGTTTAAAATTATTCCTGTGAAGAAAAGAATAACAAATAAAAAAAGAACTCCCTTTTTAAAACTGTAAACCTCATCAAGACCGATTAATTGAAAAAATTTCATAAAGGCAACCTCCGTTTTAAAATTATTTTTTTACTTCTATCAAAAATAAGATAATTTTCCTCTTTTCTTTTAAAATTGCCAGATAAAATCTCTTCAATTTCAAATGGTAAATAGATATATATATCCTTTATGTTTTCATTTATTTCATCTAAAAATTCTATATCAATAATATTCTCTTTTACATTAACTTCAAATGAAATATTTCCAAAATATGTTACACCATTATTAAATAAAATCTTATCTCCATCTTTAAACCATTCTTTTCTACTTCCAGAGAGAATTACTACCCCATTTTCTTTTTCAAATAAAAGAGAATTTCTAATAAAATGTATTAATTCTGCAACAAGCCATCCATGATGACCATCTCCTTCGCAACCACCAAGTGATTTTGGATTTATTGCTTCTGGTCCAGTGTAGGTTTTGGTCAATAAGGAAATCACACTGTCAAAAAGATTTGTTGCTTCTTTTTCTTTATTTAAATAAAGGAGCGCTTCTGCGATCTCTAAAGTAAGATAAAGATTTATTCCTGAATGTGTGATATTTTGATAAAAACAGTTATTAACAAAAAATCTTTTTCTTAACTCTTCATAACTATTCATAATTTCGTCTTTTGATAAAAGATCAAGATTGAGCGGAAAAATTGATGTAAAGGTTGCGATAATTGATGCATCAATATTTCTACCAAAAGCACCTACACAGATTTTTTTATTTAATCTTTTTTGATCTTTATCTATTGCTTTTCTTACATCATTTTTAAACTCCAAATAATATTTTAAAAAATTCTCACTATCATTTTTGTTTCCAATCTCATTCGCTAGAGAAGACGCATCAAGTAAACCTTTCAAACCAAAATAATCATCGTAGTAATATAGATCATTTGGACCAAAATGTTCTGCGCTAAAACTCGATGGTAGTAATCCATAACTATCAACATATTTTTTTCTTTTTCTTTCAATCCACTCTGCGCCTTTCTTTATATATGGATAAAATTCATTTAAAAATTCTTTATCTTTTGTATATCTATAATATTCTGCCATTGTAAATATTGCTTGTCCATTTGAATCCCACTCACCAACTTGAGATTGAAAATAACCATCTCTTTTAATTTTTTTCTTAAAATATTCAATTATTTTTTCAGCTCTTTTAAAATCACCAATTTTCATGAGAGCAGGAATCATATAAGCACTATCTCTAAACCAAAATTTTTTATAAGTTAAAGGACCTGGAGTTATATATTCTGAATTTATTAAACTTTTAAGATATATTTTATTTGAATTAAAAATTCTGTTTATATTATCATCAGGAACATCTATTATCAATTCATTTTCTCTCTCTTTTTTCATAAAAAAAATTTTGTCATCTTTTGATTTATCAAAATTTAAATCTATAGAATAATTCTCTTCCTGTGGTAAAAAAAGTTCAAAGTTTTTTTCTTCATTTTCATTTAGATTTAATTCATAATATATTCCACCTGTTGATAAACCATACTTTGATGTAATTCTATTTTTTTCATTCACTTTAAAGTCATTAATATCAGTTTCGTCATCAAATAGAATAAATTTGTAATCTTTTGTTAAAGGTATAAGAAATGAGGAGGAGTTAGTAAAAACTTTGTTATCTTTAATTTCAATATCAAATATTGGTATGAATGATTCTGGATTAAATGGCCTAATTAGGAAGAGAAATCTATAAAGACCAGATTTTTTTGATTTAAAATTATATTTTAAAAATATACCTTTATCTTTTTCAGAGGAGAATGTTTCAAAATTGTATTCAAAATCTGAGCCATTATAAAAAGTTTTTATAATTCCTGTTAAATCATCAACTGTTTGTTCAATTTTATTTCTTGAGGGGAAAAAGTATTCATTGTTATATTGGATAAAGATATCAAGAGATGGGAAGTTCTCTTTTGGAGAAATCATTCCTTTTAAATCAATAACACCTTTCTCATCTGATTCAATTGAACCCAATATTGTCCAGTTTCTATATGTTGTGTTTATTGCAAAAATGTTAGCTCCTCTTGGAATAAAAACATCACTTTTAGGATTCAATTGCTCTTCTACCCAAAATGGAAAAACCCAATTTGAATTAACCTCAAAAACTCTTGATGTTAATAATCCTTTGATTAACACTTCAAGATTTAAAGGAATCAGTTCTTTTGGAAATGTTACTTCGCTTTTCTTACCCATATTTAAAATTGATTCAAGGAATGGCTTTAAATTTTGTAATTTAAATACTTTAATTAAAAATTTTAAAATAGAATTCATAATTCCTCTCCTTTAATCATTTTTAAACCATAAATTCCAGCACCCATTGATGTTGCCTCAATTTCTAAACCTGCCTTTACAATTTTAACATTTTCAAAAGGTATTTTTAATGAATATAACATTGCAAAATCGATAATTTTATTAAAAAAATAACCAAGACCTTTTGTCAAACCACCACCTATTATTATTTTATCAGGATTGAATATATTGATAAGATAAGATATAACTAAACCAACATATTGAAGTGAGTTTAAAACAGCCTCAACACATAATTCATCATTTTCAAAAGCTAAATCCATTATAATAATTGTGTCAATTTTTTGAATATCATTGCCTACTCTATCCAAAATTTTTGTTTTTCTACCCATCTTTATCCCTTGAATTACATAATCTTTTATACTTCCACCAGATGATAATTTCTCAAAACAACCTCTTTTCCCACAACCACAAAAAATTCCCTCTTCATCAAGAGTTATATGTCCAATTTCACCTGCAAGATTGTTCATTCCTCTGATCAATTTATTTTTATAAACTATTGCTCCGCCAATTCCTGTACCTAAAGTTAAAAATATAAAAAATGGGGAATTAACTCCTTCTCCAAAAAATAGTTCACCAATAGCTCCCATTTTCACATCATTATCTATAAATGTTGGT
The DNA here is from genome assembly GCA_029553255.1 of Caldisericota bacterium. Lineage (GTDB taxonomy): Bacteria > Caldisericota > Caldisericia > B22-G15 > B22-G15 > JAAYUH01. Next base: position 17,478 of record JAKPCM010000072.1, read on the forward strand.
ATTTTAACACTATCTTCAATTATATTTTTTAGAGGATAATTTTCTAAGAAATTTATATTTGGTGATTTAATAACAACTCCTTTTTTGTAATCTATAAAACCTGCGCATCCAATGCCAATTGACTCAACATTAAATCCCTCTTTTATAGAATTTATCATTTTAATCATATCCTCTATTATTCTTTTTTCCTCGTTTGTATTTCCAGTTTTTACAAAACCTTTTTTAAAAACTTTTCCATCTTCATCAATCAAGTTGAATAGAATTTTTGTTCCACCTATATCAATTCCAATCCCAAAATTACTCATTTTTCATCATCTCCTTTAATTTTTTTATTATTTCAACATCTTTTGGATTGAAACCTCTAATTTTAGAAAATTCTATTGATATTAAATCAATTTTAAAAATCAAAGAAAAAATTCTTGCAAGCTTTGATGAATTAAAAATTGGATAAATCTCTTTAACTTTATATCCATAATCTGTCAAAATTTTCCTTGTTATATCAAATCTCTTTTTTATTTTTTCATCTTCAAAATGGTCTCTTAATAAAATTATATATAAGATATTTTTCAATTTTTTATCCATAAATCCAACAATTTCATCATGATGGAGATTTGGAACTATATTTGAATGTGCTAATATTTTTCCATTTTCATTCAATTGTCTTCTAAATCTCTCTGCAATTGAATCTGAAAAGCTTGAAGAACCGTAAATAACAGGTATTCTGTCGATCATATTATTGACAATTTCATCTAATTCACTATCATTTTTCTCTCTCTCAATTTTTAAAATTTTTATAACTTCATCTACATCATTCGAAAAATCTAATTTTAAAAACTTTTCTAAGACAAGGATTATTGAAAAGAATATTATATGTAAGGCTTGTCTTGCTTCATAACCCTTTTTTAATTTTATAAAAGGTAAATTTTTTTCATTTGAAATTTCTTCTAATTTTCCATTTGAAGAAAAAATTATAATCTTATTAGTTTTTTTAATTGATTTTTCAAGTGATGATATTGTCTCTTCTGTCTCACCTGAATAAGAACAAGCTATAACAAATGTATCTTTATCAATAAACTGTGGGATTTCATAACTTTGATATATGAAAATAGGATATAGTGATTTATCAAAAAGATAGGTAGAGATAATATCAAAAGCAGCTCTTGAACCTCCACCTGTACCAAGAAAAACTATTTTATTAAACTTGAAATCTGGGGCTTTATATTCTTTTAAATAATTTTTTATCTCCTCAATATCTTCAGGAACATTATAAATTGATTCAAACATTATTTGATATTCATCCATAATTCCTCCATTTTATAAATAAACAGCATCAACATTTGTGTGAATGTGTAATGGAGTTAAAATTTTTACTACTTCAGCATAATTTGCTCCTATTTTTTTTCCATATTCTCCATTTTTATAAGTTAAATAGGTTTTTATTTTCATAAAATTTTCGTCATCAAATTGCGATTTATGTTTTTTTATAGCTTCAATTTTAAAATCAAAGGTATCTGATATATCTATAAAACAATTTGGATATTGTGTTATATAGTAAGCTATTGCTTTTACAAAATGTGGAGGGTAATTTTTATATATTAAAGGCATTGGTGAAAAGAAAAAAGCTTCACTTACAGATTCACCAACTATCTTATGATCTGGATGAACTTCATATAATAAGAATGGATCAACAGTAAAGACACAATCGGGTTTTAACTCTCTAATTAGTTTTATAAATTTTTCAACAAGAATTTTTTTATCTGGTAAATCATAGTCAGGAAAATCTAAAAAAATTGTATCCTTAACTCCAAGAATAAAAGAGGAATTTAATCTCTCCTCTCTTCTTTTCTGTCTTACACTATCTTCATTTTCGTATGGATTGTATGTTCCTTTGCTTCCATCTGTTACTGTAACCAAAATGATCTCTTTTTTCATATTAGAGAGTTTTTTTATTAAACCTCCTATAAAAATATCAGCATCATCTGAGTGTGGTTCAAAAATCAAATATCTATTAAAAGTAAAAATATCGGGAATCTTTGATAATTCATCTATTTGCATAAAAACCTCCTATTATTTATCTTATTAAAATTTTATCTTTTTAGCATTAAAAGTTCAATAATTATTATGATTAAAGTAAAAATATCCTATAATTTAATTATGAGAAATAAAGAGGTTAGTGAAAAACTTTATGAGTTAGCATCATATCTTGAAATTCTTGGTGAAATGAAATTTAAGATAAATGCTTATATTGAAGCAGCAAGAAGAATAGAGAATTTGACTGTTCCTATTGAAGAGCTTGCAAAAGAAGGAAAATTAACTGAGATTAAAGGAATTGGTGAAGGAATTGCTAAAAAAATTGTTCAATATCTTGAAACTGGAAAAATAGATAAACTTGAAGAGGTAAAAAAACAAATACCTGAAACCCTAATTGAACTTTTAAATGTTCCTGGAGTTGGACCAAAAGGAGCATATACTCTCTATAATAAACTTGGAATTAAAAATATAGAAGATTTAAAAAAAGCAGCAATTGAAGGAAAAATTAGGGAATTAGACGGCTTTGGCCCAAAAAAAGAGGAGAATATTCTTAAAGCTCTTCAACATGCACAAAAGAAAGAGGTAAGAAGAATCAATCTTGGAATAGCATTGCCGATTGCAGAATATGTAAAAGAGAGTTTAATAAAAGGAGCACCAATTGATAAAATAGAAATTTGCGGAAGTATCAGAAGAATGAAAGAAACTATTGGAGATATTGATATACTTGTGACAAGTAATAATTCAAATCAAGTAATGGATTTCTTTACAAATATGAAAATTGTTAAAGAGGCTATAAATAAAGGTGATACAAAATCAACAATAATTACTCCAGAGGGTATACAGATTGATGTTAGAGTAGTTGAACCAATTTCATTTGGTGCAGCAGTTCAATATTTCACAGGTTCAAAAGAACATAATGTGAAAATAAGAGAACTTGCTATTAAAAAGGGCTTAAAAGTTAATGAGTATGGAGTGTTTAAAATTGATAAAGATGAAAGAGTTTGTGGAGAAAAAGAGGAAGAGGTATATAATATTTTAGGTTTGCCACTCATTCCCCCAGAAATGAGAGAAGATAGGGGTGAAATTGAACTTGCACTTGAAAATAAACTTCCTAAAATTATTGATATTAAAGATATTAAAGGTGATACACATGTTCATACAAAATACTCTGATGGTGAAAATACCATTTATGAAATGGCAAAAAAATCTATTGAGTTAGGATACGAGTATTTAGTTATTGCTGATCATGCAAAAGCACTTGGAGTTGCTTCTGGTTTATCAATAGAAAAATATAAAGAGCAAAAAAGAGAAATAGATAGATTAAATGATGAAATCGGTGATAAATTCAGAATATTTTTGGGTTGTGAATTGAATATTCTTTCAGATGGAAGTGTCGATTTTGAAGAAAAAGAGCTCTCAATTTTTGATATATGTCTTGCTGGAATTCATACTGGATTCAATCAAGATAAAAAGAAAATAACCGAAAGAATTAAAAAAGCCATGAACATAAAAAAAATAAAAATAATAACTCATCCAACTGGTAGACTTCTTGGTTCAAGGGATGAATATGAAGTCGATTTAGATGAAATTTTCAAAGAAGCCAAAAATAATGGAACAATCCTTGAAATAAATGCTAATCCAGAAAGATTAGATTTGAATGATTTAAACTCTATGCATGGAAAAGAGTTATATAATTTAAAATTCTCAATCGGCACAGATGCTCACTCAATAAATGGTCTTTCTGATATGAGATATGGAGTAGGAGTTGCAAGAAGAGGTTGGTTAACTAAAAAAGATGTAATAAATACTCTCTCTTTAAAAGAGTTTGAAAAATTTATAAAAAGCTAATCTCTTTGAGCTATCAAAGAAGATAAAAATATTAAAATCATACCAATATAATTGATAATTTTATAAATTGGACCAAGAAAAATAACTTCTAAAAGATTCGCAAATATCGGTTCTGTAGAAAAAATAAATGCAGTTTTAATTGTATTTTCCTTCGTCTGATGTTTAATTTGTATATAAAAAGGAAATATTGTCGCAAAAATAGCAACAATAAAAGAGCCTAATAACGAATTTTTTGGAATGGGTAATATAGTTTTATTTGTTAACAATATTGATATGGATGAGAAAAGATACACAACCCAAAATTGAACAAAAAGAGAAGCAAGGGATTCTTCACTCAATGAAAAATGACCAATAAATGATATATGCAATGCCCAGAAAATTGCACAAATAAAAGTTAAAATATCACCAATATTTATCTTTTGAAAGTCTCCACCAAAAAGAAAATATAATCCAATTAAGCATAATATTATCGCAAAAAATGTTTGAATTTTAATTTTAGTTTTTGAAATAAAGAAATTAAAGAAGGGTGTTATTATGATTGAAATTGATGTGATAAATGCACTATTTGAAGGAGATGTATATTTTAAACCGATTGTTTGAAATAGGTATGCAAAAAAAAGAAAAAAACCAAGAGTAAAGCCCTTTAAAAAAACATTTTTTGTGATTTTTACTTTAAAATAATATATTAAAGGAATAAGAAAGATTATTGAAAATAAAAATCTTATAAATATAAAAGAAAGTGGGTCATAATTTGATACACCATTTTTAACTATAATAAATGTCCATCCCCATAAAAAAGGCGGTAAAAATAAAATGAGATCCTCTTTATCCATATTTATTTATTATATCATCAATATAAAGATTTAGGCTTAGATTTTAATACATTAGTGAACAAGTTGCCTGACCCCCCTGTATACTAAAATCAGCAATTAAATTTTGACCAATTATCTTTTTTTAATGTATAATTACAAAATTGGTAAATTTTGATGAGTGATGTATTTTTTGGTTACTCAATTTTAAATTATTTTGTCAGTATTAGAAGCGATTTTTTAAATAATTTATTTATAATAATAACAGATTTAGGAAGTATGCAATTATATTTAATTTTATTTTCTTTTTTCTTTCTAATTTTTGAAGATAGAATAACATTAAAGCTTCTCACTCTATTAATAATTTCATATCTAACAAACAGTATATTAAAAAACATCTTTAAATTTCCAAGACCTGATGAAAAAATAGTAAAACCAATTTATACAGAATCAGGAGGTGGTTATGGTTTTCCAAGTGGTCATTCTCAAAATTCAACTGTTTTATGGATAGGATTATATTTAACCTTTAGAAAAAATTATTTAATGATAATTTCTATTGTTTTAATAACATTAATATCGATATCAAGATTATATCTCGGCTTACATTTTTTATTTGATGTTGTTGGAGGAATATTTATAGGATTACTTATACTTCTGTTTTGTTTTAAATATATGGATAAATTTATTGAGAAACTCTTATCATTAAACTTTGGAATAATTTTAATAGTTTCAATTATTCTTTTACTGAGTTCTTTTTTTATTAAAGAGTTCTCACTTATATTAAATTCATTTTCTGGAATATTAATTGGAGTAAATTTAAGCAAAAATTTTAATTATGTAAAATTAGATTTTAAAAAGGTTTTATATAGAATTTTTATTTGTTATTCAATATTTTTTTGTTTGATATTTTTAATAAAAATAACTAATCTCAATTTTATCTATTTCTTTATAGGATTATGGATTACCTATTTTTCAAGACTAATATTTAGAAAAATAGGTATTTAGATTATTTAATTAATCCCGGATAGAAAAATTCTTTACCTTTTTCTCTTTTAATTGAATCCCAGTGAGATAAAATTTTCACTGCATAATTAGCAACTGTTATAGCTTTTTCCTCTCCTATATATTGAAATTCATTTGTTACTCTATTGGCAATTACAACGCATAAAGCTCCGGCTCTTAATTTATATAGAGATGTTATTGTAAAAAGAGCAGCACACTCCATTTCAAAATTCATAACATTTGCTATCTGTAAATCATTAAAAATTTCTTTTGCAAAAGATGGAAGATAATCATTTAAGCCTGGTCTTCCTTGTCCAGTGTAAAAGGAATCTGTTGAAGCACCAATACCAACATGGTATTTATAACCAAGCTCTTCACAGGCTTCTATAAGAGCTAATGTCACTTCAAATGATGCAACTGCTGGATATTCAACTTTAACATATTGGTTTGAAGTACCATCAAGTCTTACTGCACCATTTATGATTACTATGTCACCAAGAGATATATCTTTTTGAATTGAACCTGTTGTCCCTACTCTTATAAAAGTATTAACTCCTATTCTTGCAGCCTCCTCAATTGCAATTGCAAGAGAAGGACCTCCAATACCTGTTGATAGAGCAGATATATCGACACCTTTAAATTTACCAGTAGCTGATTTATATTCTCTATGAAAAGATAAAATTTTTCCTTCATCCCATGTTTTTAAAATTCTATCAACTCTTCCTGGATCACCAGGAGTTAAAAGATAAGGAGAGAGATCGCCTGGTTTTAAATCTATGTGATATTGTTTTCCTTCGCTTGTCTCAGGTCTATCTGCACTTTTAAATCTTTCCTCCAAAGTACACCTCCTTAAAAAGTTTTTCAACTATTTTTTTATAGTTTTTAAAAGTCTCATTGTAAACTTTCTCATCAATATCTATATTTGAATATCTTGCAATTATAAAATTATCAGTTATCAATTCAAATTCATTACCTAAAGATGGTTTTTCTTGTTTTAATTTTAAATTGTATTCTAAAGGAGTTTCGTATATAAATTTTTTAATAACTGTACTTAGTTTTTTGATTAGATTGTTGTATAATATAATAATTTTTTCTTTTGGAGAGCCACTTATTTCATTTAATTTCATATCATCTACATTTAAATTTTCTAAGGTTTTATTAAGTTCAATTTTTCTCTTATCAGATATCTGTTTGTATAAAAAGAAAACAATAAAATAGATAGCTATTGATACTATAATAATAAATAAAACTACTATTAAAATAGCTCCAATATCAATATAGATATTCGAAATCTTGGTTAAAGCAGTCTGTGGTAAAATTCTCTTAATTGTGCTTGATATTCTCGCAAATGGAGCAAATCCATAAGTACCAATATTGAATTTACCCTTTAAATAAAATATTAATTTCTCAAAAGGTTTATATAAGAAATATAGAGAAAATAAAAAAATAGTAGATAGGGAAAAAGATAGTAAAAGAAATTTTTTTGCTTTTGTATTACCATAAACATTTTTTATTTTTCTATAGAGAATTATTCCTGCTAATATGAAAAAAACTAAAAAGCCTAAAAAAATTATTAGATAAGTTGAATTTAATAAAAAATTAACAACCTTTTGAGTATTTGCTTTAATCGCGAATAAATATCTTGAGATTATTGTTTGAGAAGATTCAGGTACTGTCTCTTCTATTATCTCTTGGGTATTGTTAATAGTAGTGTTATTGTTAAATATAAAAAGTTTATTGAAGTCATAGAAATTGATAAAGGTGACAAAATAAAATACTGGGAAAAAAATTAGAGATAAAAGCAGATATTTAAAACTTTTTTTGTACGGATTTCCTTTTATAGAAAAATCATTTTCCCAAAAATAGAAACCTTTATTATTTAGAAATCTTAAAAAAATAGTTACAACAATTAAGAAAGTAGAACTTATCATTAAAAACAAATTCATTCCTATTAATTTTTCAAATAGAATTAAATAAAAAATTAAAATCGGAATAGAGATAAAGACAACAAAATTTTTTTCAATAAAATTTAAAAAAATGATATATAAAAAAATAAAGGATAGATTTTCAATAAAAATTACAAAAGTTGTTGGATTATTAAAATAAAAAATAAAAGTAGTTGATAATATAAACAATAAAATTGGAACTAAGATTTTGTTTTTTCTATTAAATAATAGAATTAGACTGAATAAAGGTATTAAATATAAAATTTTTAAGTCAGGCATAAAAATATTTATATGCAAGTAAATTGCAGTTAAAAAAATCATTAAATTACTTAATTTATATAAAAATAAAATTTTTGATCGACTCATTTCCTCTTAATATTATAATACTAATACCATATTTTTTTAAACTATCTTTAATATTTCTTATATTTTCAACTTCCTTTGTTTCAGAAAGAATGTATGGGTGTGGCTTTTCCCATGGAAATAAAAAACCATAATCTGGAAGAAGAAATATTGTGTAATTAGTGTTATAAGATTTTATTTTAATAAGGTTTAGCAACTCATCTATGGATATTGTCTGTTTTAAAAGAAGAATATTGTTTAGGTCTTTTAATTCTTTCCTATTATTTTGAAAATATTCATTAAAATCATACTCTTCTTCTTGATTGATATTGGTAACTTCAGAAAGAATTTTTAAGAGATGACCCTTTCCATTATTTTCCTTAATTTTTTCTTTTCCAATTATCCATAAACCATAGTTAAATCTATTTAATTCAAAATAATATGAAAAAGATGATACTAAAGTTGAGATGTGCTCTATAAATATCTCTTGATTTCTTGGATTTTTTGATGCAAATGCATCTACAATCATTGTTATTGAAGTTATTGCCGTTGAAGGATATTCTCTTATCATTAATTTTCCTAAATGTGCAGAAATTTTCCAGTCAATTCTTTTCAATTCTTCTGTACCTGTATATTTTGAAAAACCTTTAATAGAAGTAAAATCTTCAAATATTTTTTCTTTAACTTTTAAACCAAATGATGGCTCTTTGAGTTTTATTATGGATTTTTCTATTCTTATGATCTTTGGAAAAACATTGACTTCGATATTTAGGTTTATATATTTCTCTTTTTGAACTAGACCAAGTGGATCTAAAATTTTAATCTTAAAATTTCCAATATAATACTTACCAAATTTTTTTGTTCTTAGAATAAAAGAATGTTCATAATTTAAATCTTTTTTTACTTCAACTACTGTATTTTTTTTATCAATTGGAATAAAGTAAATAGGTAAATCTGGTATTATTTCACAAATAGGGGGGAAGTTATAGTTAAATTTAAAAAAATATGTAATTTTAATATTTTCACCTTCTATAATCATTTCAGGAGTGATTTTTACTTTGTAATCTAAATAATCATCTTTTATTTTTAAAATAATATTGAAAATTATTATGTATAAAAGAAAAAAGGATGAAATTGAAATTATTAAATATGAATGTATAAAATATCCAAAAAAGATTAAAATTATAAATAATATCTCTTTTTTATGCTTTCTTATCAATTGGAATTTCTACTTTTAATAATACCCTTTCTAATACATCTTTTTCATTTATCCCTTTAATTTTAGATTCAGGTTTAACTATAATTCTATGCGACATAACAGAAAAGAATAACTCTTTAACATCATCAGGAATAATGTAGCTTCTACCATAAAGAAATGCTCTTGCTTGAGAGACCTTCATCAAAATTAAAAGCCCTCTTGGTGAAGGTCCCAAATATATATCTTCGTCTTCTCTTAAAGTAATTCCAAGATTTACTATATATTCTTTTAAACTTTCATCAACATATATATTTTTAACCTCATCCTGAATCTCGATTATCTCATCTTTTGAGATAACATCTTCAATTGTTAAAATTGGGTGTACTTTTTCTAATCTACTTAACATTTCAATTTCATAATTTTTTTTAGGATAACCAACCTCAATTTTCATAAAGAATCTATCAAGTTGAGCTTCAGGTAAAGGAAATGTGCCTTCATATTCGATAGGATTTTCTGTTGCAATTACAAAAAATGGCTCAATTAAGTTGTGCGTTACTCCATCAACAGTCACCTGTCTTTCTTCCATTGCCTCAAGAAGAGCTGACTGAGTCTTTGGAGTGCTTCTATTTATTTCATCAGCTAAAATTATATTTGAAAAAATAGGACCTTTTTTAAATTCAAATTCTCTTGTCTTTTCATTATAAATAGTTATTCCTATTATATCTGATGGTAATAAATCCGGAGTGAATTGTATTCTTTTAAAATCAAGATTGATACTTTTTGCAAGAGCTTTAGCAAGCATAGTTTTCCCAATACCTGGAACATCTTCAATTAAAAGGTGGCCCCCAGAAATTAAAGAAATGATAACTTTTTCTATTACATCTCTTTTTCCTACAATTACCTTTTCAATATTATCTATTAAATTTTCTAAACTATCTTTTTTATTCACTTTTTCCTTTTTTTGGAGATGTTGGTGGAGGTTGAACTGGAAGAGGTACATATTGAACAGAAGGTCTACCTGTACCAGCTTGAGGGTATAAGCTCATTAAAGCATAAACATCTTCTGGCATATTAAATGAAACATTTAAACCGAGATTTTTTATCCTTTCACAAGTCAAAGGATAATCATGTGTCCATTTTCCAGATGTTAGCTCTTTAGCTATTTCCTCTATCTTCTCTTTCGATAAAATTCCATCTTTTTCTTTATCACTTAAAATTTCAACTGCAAGTTCATAAACTTGATTTATTGCTTTTTCTGCTATATCGGCAAGAATAAGAGTTTGATCATCTAAGTCATTGATATTTTTTCTTTCTACTGTTTTTAATATAGATATTGCTGGATATCCGCCTAATTGTGGATCGATTGGACCCATAACAGCATTTTTATCAATAACAATTTCATCTGCTGCGAGTGCTATCAAAGTTCCACCAGACATAGCATAATGTGGTATAAAACATGTAACTTTACCTTCTCTTCTAATTAGGGCTCTTGCAATCTGTTCTGCAGCAAGCACTAGACCTCCTGGTGTATGTAAAATTAAATCTATTGGCATTTTATCTGGAGTTTCTCTTATCACCCTCAAAATTTGTTCTGAATCTTCTATATCTATCATTTTTCTAAAAGGTATCCCAAAAAAGGAAATTGATTCTTCTCTATGAATTAAAGTTATAACTCTGGTTTTTCTCTTTTTTTGAAGATTAGCGATTACTCTTAATCTACTAAGTTCGATCTGTCTTCTTTGCATAACAGGATAAAAAAGGGATATAAATATAAACAGCCAGAGTAATAAACTTATATAATTCATATTATTTCACCTTTGAAAAAGCTTCATTAAGCTTTATTAAAGCTTTTTTGATGTTTTCCTTACTTGTTGCATATGAAAATCTTAAATAACCTTCTCCAAATCCCCCAAAACTTGTTCCAGGTAGACAGGCAATACCATGTTCATTTAATAAATAGTTATGTATTTCGTTTGAACTTTTTCCAAAACTCTTTATATTTGGAAATACATAAAAAGCTCCTTTTGGAAGTTTGCAAGTAACACCTTTAATTTCATTTAGACCTTTAACAATAATATCTCTTCTTTCTTTAAATTCTTTAACCATATAGTCAACAGCACTCTGATCACCTTCAAGAGCTTCAATGCCAGCTATCTGTACAAATGCAGTCGGACAGGAATAACTGTTTGTAACATATTTTGCAATCATATTTATAATATCAGGATTTGCAATTCCATAACCAAGTCTCCAACCAGTCATTGCATATGTTTTTGAGAATCCATCAATTATAATAGTTCTGTCTCTTAATTCTTTAACTTTTGTAATTGAAACAAATTCACCTTCATAAACTATTCTTGAATAGATTTCATCAGCTACTATGTAAATATCTTTATTTCTAATAATATCTCTAATCCCATAAAAATCATCAAGTGTTAAAATTCCACCAGTAGGGTTATGTGGAGAATTTATAACAATTACTCTTGTTTTATTTGTTACTCTTTTCTCAAGATCAGATAAATCAAATTTGAAATCTTTATCTTCTAAAAGTGGAAGAGGCACTAATTTTGCTTCAGCCATTCTTGCAGCAGAGTTATAAATAGGATATCCTGGATCAGGATATATTACCTCTTCTCCTTTCTCAACAAGGGATAAAATAGAATAAACAATTACTGGTTTTGCACCTGCTGTAACAATAACCTCTTCGGGTTTTACATCAAAGCCCCTTGTTCTTGAAATGTAGTTTGCAATTGCTTGTCTTGTTTCAAATAAACCCGTTGATGGAGTGTAGTGTGTATAGCCTTTATTTAATGCATCGAATGCAGCTTTCTTTATATTCTCTGGAGTATCAAAATCTGGTTCACCAATTTCAAGATGATATACCTCTTTACCCTCCCTCTCGAGAACCTTTGCTCTTGCAAGCACCTCAAAGGCCCCTTCTGTACCCATCATTGATGTTCTTTCAGCGAATCTAATCATCTTTCCTCCTTTATATTTATAAAGTATTAAATCCTTATATGCTTAAAATATTATAGCAATAAAATTATAAAATTAACATACCATCGCCGAATGAATAAAATCTATATTTATTTTCAATCGCAATTTTATATGCATTTAATATTTTTTCTCTTCCTGCAAAGGCTGATACAAGAATAAGGAGGGATGTTTTAGGCAAATGAAAATTGGTTATGATAGCATCTACTACTTTAAAATCAAATGGAGGTTTTATAAAAATGTTGGTCTTTCCTTTAACACTTTTTATCTCACCATCTATCTTTAAAGATTCAAGTGCTCTTACTACAGTTGTTCCAACAGCTACTACTCTTTTTTTCTTCTCTTTTGTCTCCTTTATCCTTTTTATAACCTTTTCATCAATTTCATAATACTCTTCTCCAATTTGGTAATTATCAATGTCTTTAACCTTTAAAGGCTTAAAAGTAGGTGTTCCAACATGAAGAGTTATATATTCTATCAAAATACATTTATTTCTTAAATTATTAAAAAGGTTTTCGGTAAAATGAAATCCAGCAGTTGGAGCCGCAATAGAACCTTCAACCTCTGCATATATTGTTTGATAATCATCTGAATCTATATCTTTTTCTTTAATATATGGAGGAAGTGGAACTTCGCCAACTCTATTTAAAAAAGATAAATGATCTTTTAAATCTTCTATCTCTATAACTCTTCTACCTCCATCCAAAACCCCTTTCACAATTCCTTCAGTTTTATCTTTAAAAAAGATTTTTCTTCCTAATTTTAATTTTTTACTTTTTTCACACAATATCTCAATTTTATTTTCATTTCCTCTTAAGAAAATGGCATCGAGTTTTCCACCTGTATCAAGAGTTATTTCCAACTTAGCTTTTATAACTTTGCTATTATTTAGTATCAATAAATCTCCACTATCTAAAAATTCGGGAAGATTATAAAAATAGGAATGAAAAATTTCGTTACTCTCTCTTTTTAAAACTAACAACCTTGCTTCATCTCTGTTTTTAAGAGGTTTTTGAGCAATAAGCTCTTTTGGTAAATCATAATTAAAAAGATCAATATCCATAGTTATATTTTTTTATTTCTACCCCTGTGTAAAAATGTTTTAATATATCAATATAATTGAATCCATTCTCGCTTAATCCCTGAGCCCCCCATTGACTCATTCCAACACCATGACCCCAACCTTTACCATTAAAAACTACAATATCCCATCTCTTTTTTCTTACATCATATATATCATTTTCATATGGAGTGAATTTTTTAAAAATTGTTTCAGTTACAGGTTTAAAAAAAGGAACGATCTCTACCATAGTTAAAAATGATGTGATATAGGGTGAAGTATAGTTTTTAAATTCAAAATCAAACCATGTGCTCTTGAGGCCAAAAATAGTTTGAAAAGTTGTTCCATTCAGAATTAAATCACCATACATACCAACTATTTTTATTTCAACAACTCTTGGAGATACTCCTCTTTTTACTACTTCAAAACTTAAGACCTCTCCAATATCTAAGAGGTTATTATCAAAAGTATATTTTTTTATTAATCTTTGAACTTTATAATTTGTGAAGGATTTACTCCATTCATAATGAGGAGATTTCTCTTCATAAGGACTTTCTACGCCTCTTAAATATGGATATGGAACAGAATACCATACATTTTCATTATTTTCAGTATAACCTCCTGATGTTGAATGATAAACAGCTTCAATTATTTTTCCATTATAAATTATCACTTCATCCTGTGTTTCATCAACTGCTCTATTTGTCTTTTCAGTCTCTTTATCCATACCAAGATAGGCTTGTGTATCTGGAGTTGATGTTACATCATAAATATTTTTATCTTTAATTCTTGACAAAACATAAGTTCTTGAAGCAACTGCTTGTGCTTTTAATGATTCAAGATTAAAAGATTCCGGCATCTCAGAAGGAACAACTCCTTTAAGATAATCTTCAATATTCAATTTATTGATAACATAAAAAGAGTTAATATTTTTATATATATAGATATATCCTCTATAATTTCTTCCATTAACTTTTATATAATTGTTAATCGACTTAAGTTCAAAAATTATTCCATCTTTTAAATTATTGTCAATTGTTATTTTTATTCTTTCAGAACCTAAAAAAAGATATGAACCTTCTAAATAAATATCTGTAGAAATAGGTATTTTATCTTTATTGATTAATCTAAAAATATCCCTCTCCTCATTTGAAACAAAATCACCGATATCTACATTGAATTTTTCATTTTCATTATTTATAAATATCTCTTTATTTGAAAAAGTATTAGCTAAATTCTTTGAATAATTTATTGCATCTAATATGTTTGAAAAGATTCCAACTCTTAATCTCAAAGATTTTATATTTTTATTGAAACAATATATTTTAGATTCATTTAAAATATTTTGACCTGAATAAAAAACATTTATATCGCCCTCAATTTGGATATCAAATGGATTCTTAAATAATAAAACTCTAACATTATTTTCAATTCCATATACGAAATTTATTTTTAATAGTACAAAAATTAATAAAATTAATAATAATTTCTTCAAGTCTTTCTTCAAATAAAAGCCTCCATAACTTTTCTTATAAGTAAATTGAGAAGTGATTTAAATAATACCATATTTTCCTGTATAAATCCAACGAAAAAGGAGCTATTAAAAAATTTATAAAAATTGGAGTTTGGCTTAAGATAATTTAAAAAGAGACCTGATAGAATAAATACACAAAAAACTATAATAGAAAAATATAGAAGTAAATTAAAAATAAGTCCTAAAAATCTATCTAAGGTTCCTAAAATTGGTATTTTATGTATTATTCTACTTAAAAGCTTCTTTAGTATTGAAAAAATTATCATAAAGATAAGAAATAAAATGAAAAAAGAAAGTATCTGACCAATAACTATAGATAATAGGTATAAATATGAATCATATACAGTTATAAGATTCTTAAATGATGACAAAAAAGGAAGATTTTCAATAAGCCATGATTTGAAGAATTTTGGAAGAGTAAGGTCAGATATATATAATTTTAAATTCTCTATTGTTGAGGGCAATATTTTAGTTTCAGGAGGTAAATTTATATGATTTGCAATATTATTTTTTATATTAGTAACAAATTTCATTTTGTTTTCGAGAAAAAGTGTTAGATTTGACGAGAATCTATAAGCAAGATAGATACTTAAAATAAAAGAAACAATCGATATAACTGTTTTGAAAATACCTCTTTTATAGCCTAAGAAGCATGCAAAAATTAAGATTAATATTATGACCCCATCTAAAAAGTTCATACAATAATTTTATCAAAAAAGATCGGCAAGTTGTTATCTACTTTTTATAAAACCTCTCTTTATTTTTATCTTAGCTGTCAAAATTCTGTCTGAAGAGAAAATTTTTGTTGCAATAATCAAACAGATAACAAAAAATATAGCCATATATACTATTCCATATATTACTGGTAAAGTGTTTCCAAAAATTAAATTTTGTGATGCAATAAATGGGTGAGAAAAAGGTATTAAAAAAAGTAAAATTCTAACTATTAAAGGAAGAGAATTCAAATCAGCAAAAAAACTTAAGAAATAAGGAATCAATAACAAAATCGTGATTGGTGTTATAAGAGTTTGAGCACTTTGAACATTTTCAGCGTGAACAGCAAGAATTGTAGAGAGAGATAAAGCACATAATATTGCAAAAAAAAGTGAAATTCCTAATAAAATATAAGATTGGGCATTAAATGTCAAACCAAGTTCAACTAAAATTTTTGATAATTCTGAAGAGGTTTGAGTACCAGATGTTATCCCTCCTGTTATTCCACCCATATAATTTTTAAAGCCAATCATATAAACTGCTGACATTATAAGCGCAACAACACCCGATGACAGCATTTTCGAAAAAAGTATCGATGTTCTATTTATTGGCATTGTTAATAATGTTTCAAGAGTTTTATTCTCTTTCTCACTTGCAATAGTTGAAACAATCATCTGAGAAGAAAAAATTATAACAATCATCAATATTATTGGTATGATTAAATTTTGTGATTGTACAGCTCCTGTAATTGTTTCAACTGTAGTATTAGCTATTTTATCTTTAACCATTACATAACTTTTGATCTTAACAGGATTTTTTATAATATTAGGATTCATCCCGATAAATTCCTCAGATATATATCTATTTGATATTATTTCATTTATACTTGAAAGTATAATCTGTGTAGAAACTGAACTCGAAATATCTACAAAAGATATTCCTTTCATAATATTATAAATTTCAATTTCATTTTGAAAAAATCTATTCACATTATCTTGAAATCCAGATGGTATAACAACCAATGTAGAAATATTATTATTTTTTACATAATCAAATGCTTCTTCTTTTGATAAAGAAACTTTATCTATTATAAAATTTCCTGATTTAAGAGATTCTATTACATCGTTTGATAAAATGGAATCATCATAATCGACTACAGCAATTTTTTTGGGTTCTTGTTCTTTTTCTACTTGTTCTGAAACAAAACTACCAATGAATGAAAAAAGAACAACCATTATAATTAATGGTAAAATCAATTGAATTGTTATTAAACTCTTAATTTCTTTATTAAACAATATTAAAAACTTTCTCATTGTATAGCTCCTATAAATACTTCCTCAATATTTCTTGCATTATATTCTTTTTTCAAATCATCAGGTTTACCCTCAACAAGAATTTTTCCTTTATTAATTAAGGCAATCCTATCTGATAAAAATTCAACCTCTAACATATTATGAGATGAAAGAAGAACTGTCGTACCATTTTGTGTGAAACTCTTAATTATTTTTCTTATTTCAATAGAATTTATAACATCAAGACCACTTGTTGGTTCATCTAAAATTGCGAGTTTTGGTTTATACATTAAACTTCTTGAAAGAAGAAGTTTTCTTACCATACCTTTACTGTATGTAGAAATTTTATCTTTAATTCTATCCTCAAGCCTTGCAATATCAATTGCATTTTCAACAAATTTATCTTTTTCACTTTTATTATTGGCATAAAGTGATGCCATAAAATTTAGATAATCTAAACCTGTTAAATTTTTATAAGCACCTGCCTCTTCAGGAAGATAACTCACGATTTCTCTAATTTTTTGACCTTCACTCTTCAAATCATATCCAAATATTTTTATATCACCTGAAGTCGGAGTTAAAATTGTTGCCATTATTCTTAAAGTTGTTGTTTTTCCTGCTCCATTTGGTCCAATAAGTCCAAAAATTTCACCTTCTTCAATTGTAAAAGAGATATTATCAACTGCTCTTAAATTAGCATAATCCTTTACCAAATTATTAACAGAAACGACAGTCATTCTTGCCTCCTAAAATTAAGGTATTTGCCATGTAAAATTTTTGTTCATCGATTTATATTCATCTTGAAGTTTAATTTTGTGACCTTCTTCAAATTTTATTAAAGATTTTAGGACTTCGATATCTTCGTGTGAATCTGTTTGATTCAATAATTCACTATAAAACTCTACAGCATGTGTCTCTGCTTCTATTGCTGAACTTAATATTTGAAGTGCATCACTTTTTGAATTTAAACCAAGATTTTTTGTGTTTAGATTTTTATCAAAAATAAAATCTGGAATTTCTTCAAAATCTTTTTTGTATAAAAAATTGTATCTTTTTTGGAGTATATTTTTGTGTTTTTCCTCTTCATTAGCAAGATTTTGCATTAGACTTTTTGATTTTTTATTTATAATTATCTTTGAAACTTTAGAATAAAATTCCATAGCCTGAATCTCTCCCTGAATTGCTTTTCTTAAAATTTCTTCTCCTAACACTCTTTGCATATTCTACCTCCTAAAATAATATTGATACGATTATAACATATATAATTATATTTATTATTTTTAAATTAAATGAGTAATAGATATAAATAAATATGTAAATTTCAAGATCCTACCTCAATATTATATAATTATATAAAATTCAATATTTTTAAGTTAAAGAGGTAAACTATGGATGAAGTGAATCTGAGGAGTGCAAAAATATTAGGAGTTGTTGGATCTATTTTATGCATTCTTGGTACTTTTTTTAGTTTTCTTGTCTTAAGAAGAATAATAAATTTTAATCCATTCCCTATAATTTTTTTTATTGCTGCAACTATTTTAATTCTTTTTGCTTTAAATGATATTTCTAAAAAGATAAAAAACCGTAAGATTTATTCAAATTTTCTTACTGGAATAATCTTATCCACCATAGGTTTTATTATATTATTAATTGCTCTTGGAGGAATTTTTATCTCTCTTCTTACTGAACCTTTTGGAGGTTCACAATCTATTGGTTTGGTTTCAGGGATTCTTCTAATTGTTTTTAATTGCATATTTGTTATTTCTACATATTTTATAAAAATGAGTTTCGATAGAGTATCAGTTGCACTTAATAATTCTTATTTTAAAACTTCTGGATTAATTTTGTTTATTGGTTCGTTTTTTCTTATCGTTCTAATTGGCGTATTGGCTATGCTCGTTGGAGTTATTTTTGAAATTATTGCATTCTTTAAAATAAAAGACGAGTTAGAAATTAAAACATTCCAAGAAGAAGATATTGAATTACAGAAGCAATAGGTTGAATCATTATTATAAATTATAAAATGAACTTTTTTGTAATTCTATAATAAAATAAGTTTTTTTTCCTTATATTTCTCGACTACTCATTGAAAATTTATTTTAAATAATTAATCGCTAATATTTATTGGTATAATTTTAAACTTTTCAGGTTTTCAATAATAATATTTTAATTTTAGCTCCGCACTTTTTTAATTTTAAGATTTGCTCTAAGAACTGCAAAAAGAATTGTCTTTAGTTAGTAGATAACTTTAAATAGAAATAAACCCTTGGATGAAATCTTTTTTTCACCAAGATAGTGTTTTTTTGAATTTAAAGCATCGATTAATAACTCACTTTTTAAATTTCTTCTCTCTATCTCAAGTAAAGCACCTATCATTCTTCTTATTTGGTGTCTTAAAAAGGATTTACCAGTTATTATAAAAAAAAGGAGATTGTTTTTATTTAAAAAACTGATGTCTAATATTTCCCTTATTGTTGAACCTTTTTCTCTTTCTTCCTCAGTTGTAAAACTTGAAAAATCTTTTTTACCTATAAAAAGGGCAATGTTTTCTTTCAATCTATTGTAATCTATTTTATATGGAAACCATAAGGAATATCTACTTAATATTGGATTAGGAGTTTCAAAGGAATTGTTAACTATAAAAAAATAGATCTTTCCTTTTGAATCAAATCTTGATGAAAAATTCAAATCGACATCATCAATTTCTTTAACCCTTAAATCATCTGGTAATTTATTATTTAAAATTTTCTTTATATTTTGAGTAGGTATTTTTGTATCAACTTTAAAATTTACAACTTGTCCTAAAGCATGAACACCTCTATCAGTTCTACTTGCAAAAGTTAAATCAATATCTTCGTTGAAAATTTTTTTTAAATATAAATTTAAAACTCCTTCAACTGTTCTTAAATTTTCATTTTTTTGAGAGCCATAAAAATTTGTACCATCATACATTAATATTAATTTGAGATTTTTTATCATTTAATAAAAAGAAAGAGTGAACCAAAAATTATAATGAAAATAAGAAATATTGTATCAATATTTTTCCATGTTAACCTTTTCATATATGTTCTTTTTTTTCCTGGCTGAAAACATCTTACTTCCATTGCTATAGCCAATTCTTCTGCTCTTCTAAATGAAGAAACAAATAGTGGCACAAGTATAGGAATCAAACTTTTTGCTCTTTTTATTAAATTTCCTTCATCAAATGATGCACCTCTACTTACTTGTGCGACAATTATTCTATCTGCCTCTTCTACAAGAACAGGAATGAATCTCAACGCAATTGTTATCATCATTATAATTTCTGTTGATGGAAATTTTAATTTTTCTAAGGGTAGAGATAAAAATTCAAGACCTTTTGTTAATTCAAGAGGTGATGTTGTAAATGTTAAAAGTGAAGAAATCATTATTAAAATTATAAGCCTTGAACCTATAAAAATTCCTTTATTTAAACCTTCTTTTGTTAATTTAAGAAAAAATATTTTAAAGATGGTTTCACCTGGAGTAAAAAAGAAGTGGAAAAAAAGTGTTATTATTAAAAGCATTAATATTGGTTTTAATCCTTTTAAAATAGATTTAATTGGTATTTTAGAGATAATTATAAAAGATAAAACCAATAAAAATATTGGAATAAATGAAAAAAGTGATTTGTAAAAAAATATTATGATCATTAAAAAAAGAAAAGACAATATTTTATTTCTTGGATCAAGTGAATAGAGTAAACCATTCCCTGGAAAATATTGCCCAATTACTAAAGAATCCTTCCCGATCATTTCAGGTTCCTTATAATTTCTTTTTTTGCAACTTCAACATCTCTAAATGGTTCTTCAATATCAAAGCCCTCTTTTTTTAGTTCTTCACCAAGCATAAATATTTCTGGAATAGAAAGATCAAATTTTTCTATACTATCTTTATCTTTAAAAATAGATACTGTATCTCCTCCAAAAACCACTTTACCTTTATTTAAAATATATACTCTATCAACTAAAAATAGTACATCCTCCATAGAGTGTGAAACTAAAATAATGGTTACATTTTTATCATTTTTCAATCTTTTAATGAGTTTTAATATTTCCTCTCTACCCAATGGATCTAATCCACTTGTGGGTTCATCAAGAACAAGAATTTTAGGTTTCATTGATAAAGTTGAAGCAATTGCAACTCTTCTTTTTTCTCCGCCAGATAAAGAAAAAGGAGATCTATTTAAATAACCTTCATTCAAACCAACTTCAATTAAAGATGTTAAAACTCTTTCATCAATCTCTTCTTTTGTTAATCCAAGATTTTTTGGACCAAAAGAAACATCTTCATAAACTGTCTCTGCAAAAAGTTCATCCTCAGGGAATTGAAAGACTATTCCAACTATTCTCCTTAAATTTTTCAAAAATTTTTTATCATTATTTATTTTCTCGCTAAATACTTTTACTTCACCACTCTCTGGCATCAATATCCCATTAAGATGCTGAATTAATGTAGATTTACCACTTCCTGTATGACCCAAAATACCAATTGCTTCACCTTCGTAAACTAACATATTTACAGAAACAAGTGCTTCTTTTTCATAAGGTAAACCCTTTGAATATGTATATTTTAAATCTTTGACTTCAACTGCAATATTTCTTTCTTGATTTCCTCTAATTTCCATAATTTAATGTCAATGTTAAAATTTTCTTTTTTAATTAAATACGATAGATAAGTAAAAACTGGCGGAGATAAACCTACTGATCTAATCTTTTCCACCTCTGTAAAAACCTCTTCTGGATTACCTTCTAAAAAAATTTCTCCATCGTTTAAAACAAGAACTCTATCTCCAAGAATAGCCTCTTCCATTCTATGCGTTATTAAGATAATTGTTATACCTTTTTTATTTAACTTTTTAATAAGCTCAATAACATCCTTTCTACCTTTGGGATCAAGAAGAGAAGTAGGTTCATCAAGTACAAGATATTGAGGTTCCATAACCAATATTCCAGCAATAGCAAGTTTTTGTTTTTGTCCGCCAGACAAAAAATTTGGAGGGAATTTTCTAAATTCAATCAAACCAACTTCATTTAATACATCATCTATTTTTTCTCTTATCTCTTCTTCACTATAGTTTAGATTTTCAAGACCAAAAGCAACGTCTTCCTCAACTATTTGTGAAACAATTTGATTATCAGGGTTCTGAAAAACCATTCCTATTTTTTTTCTTATGTCAAGATAATCAATTTCCATTTTTGGCTTTTTATCTATGAGAACTTCACCTTCTGTCGGTTCAAGTATAAAAGAAATTAATCTGCCAAGAGTAGATTTTCCAGAACCATTTCTGCCAATAATAACTAAAAATTCACCCTTATTAACAATTAAGTTGATGTTTTTAATAACATCAACTTTTTCAGGTAAATAATATGAGAACGAAACATTTTTTAATTCAATCACTCTTTAACAAGCTCGAGTATCACTAATTTTGCTCCGTCCCCTCTCCTTTCTCCCAAGTTAACTATTCTTGTATATCCTCCATCTCTCCCCTCAAATTTATTCTTTATCTCTTCGAGATGTTTTCCTGCCTCTTTAGATAGCAAATAAGAGTAAATCAATTTTTTTGAATGTAAATCGTCCTTTTTTGCAAGTGTAATTATTTTATCTGCTATTTTTTTTGTTTCTTTTGCTCTCTGTTCAGTAGTTACTATTCTCTCTTTTAAAATAAGTGAAGTAACAAGATTCCTTAACATCATCTGCCTATGAGAAGGATATCTATTTAATTTTCTATAACCCATTTTATGCCTCATCATTACTCTCCTTTCTTAAAGATAAATTCCATTTTTTAAGTTTACTTTCAATCTTTTTAGCAACCTTTTGTGAGAGATTGAATTTATCTGACATCAAATCTTTCATAGATAAATTGACTAAATCTTTTAAAGTTTTTACTCCTCCAAGTTTTAGTACATTTAAATCTTCCATAGAAATTGATAGTTCTGATGCTAATTCTTCAATATTTCTTTCCAAAAATGTTTCCTCTTCCTTTTCTTCACTATATGATTTTAATATCTCTTCAATTTCTTCTATATATTTATCACCAATACCTTTAATTTCTTTCAAACCGCCAGAAAGCAGCTCCTTTTTTAATACATTTACACTATTTATTCCTTCATTTAAAAGTATCTTTTTTATTCTGCTTGATAAAGGTAAAAGCTCAATACCCACTTCTTTCTTTTCTTCTTCTACCTTCAAATCTCCAATAATATCCATATAATAATTGACTATTTTGACTCCATCTCTTAAAGTTTCTCTTGGTGATAGTGAACCATTAGTAAAAATTTCTAATGTTAGTTTTTCTCTTTTTGGAAAAGGAGCTACATCAGATGATGAAACTTCAAAATTCACCTTTTTAACTGGTGAGAAGTTAGTATCAATAAAAATTGTATTAATCGGAAATCCTGGTTCTTTATTTTCTGATTCAAGTAAATATCCAAACCCTCTTTTTATATGAGCAACCATTTCAACTTCACCTTTTTTATCAGTTATTGAAAAAAGATGTAAGTCTGGATTAATTATTTCTATATTTGGATTTGGGTCAAAATCTCCTGCTTTTACATCTTTTTCACCTTTAACAAAGAGGTGAATTTTATCTCTATCAAGATTTCCTCTTATAACAATCTGTTTAATATTATAAATGATTTCAGGAATATCTTCATAAACATTATCAATAGTGGAAAATTCATGAGAAATACCTTTTATCTCAATTGCATAAATACCACAACCTATTATTGATGAAAGAAGTATTCTCCTTAAGAGGTTTCCAATTGTAATACCATAACCTTTATAAAGAGGATCAAGAATAATTTTTAGATAGCTATTAGTTTCTTCAAATAATTTAATTTTTGGTTTCCCAGCAAGGTAATCCATATTGTCTCCTACTTTGAATAAAACTCTACAATAAGCTCTTCTTTTATAGGAGTATCTATCTGATCTCTTGTTGGATTTGAATTTACTGTAATTGAGAATTTTTCATAATCTGTAGATAGCCAACTTGGAATCAAGGGTTGATTTTCAATTGCTTGAAGAACTTGTGGAATATTCCTTGCTTTTGCTTTTAAAGTTATAACATCATTTGGTTTAACCTGATAAGATGGTATATTAACAGTTTTATTGTTAACCATTACATGACCATGATTTACAAGTTGTCTTGCAGACGACCTTGACACTGCAAGTCCACCTCTGAATATTGTATTATCAAGTCTTCTTTCAAGGATTTCTAAAAGCTTGTCACCTGTTGGTATTGTTCTTTGCGCATTAGCTTTTTCAAAATATAATTTAAATTGTTTTTCCATTACTCCATAAATCTTCCTTAATTTTTGTTTCTCCCATAAATGTAAAGCATAATCAGATGCTTTTCCTCTTCTTCTCATTCCTTGCATACCAGGAGGGGAGAATTTTTTCTCAAGAGCACATTTTGAAGAATAACATCTCTCACCTTTTAAATAAAGTTTAATACCAAGTCTTCTACAAACTCTACATTTTGGCTTAGATTGTTTTGCCATTTATTTTCCTCCTTAAACTCTCCTTCTTTTTGGCGGTCTGCATCCATTATGAGGTATCGGAGTTATATCTTTTATAGATTTCACAATAATTCCACCAGTTTGAATTGATCTTACAGCAGTTTCTCTACCTGGACCCGGACCTTTTACAAATACATCTGCAAATTTAGCACCCATTGAAGCTGCCTTCTTTGCAATATTTTCACTTGCAATTTGTGCTGCAAAAGGAGTACCTTTTTTAGTTCCTTTAAAACCACTTGTACCAGCAGAACCCCATGATATAACATTACCTTGTTTATCTGTTATTGTTATTAATGTATTGTTAAAAGTAGAATTTATATAAACATTCACATTCTCATCTACCCTTTTTTTCTTTTTACTCTTTGCCATTAAAACCTCCTTTATTTAGTACCGATAGTTTTCCTTGGACCTTTTCTTGTTCTTGCATTAGTCCTTGTTCTCTGTCCTCTAACTGGTAAACCTCTCTTGTGCCTATATCCTCTATAGCAATTCATATCTACAAGCCTCTTAATATTGGAAGAAACTTCTTTTCTTAAATCCCCTTCAACCTTATAATTTTTTGGGATATAATCATTTAATTTTTGTATCTCATCTGGAGATAAATCCTTGACTTTTTTATCTTCCTTGATATTCAAATTCTTTATTATATCTTTAGCGCTTTTCAAACCAATACCATAGATATATGTTAATGCTATATCTAAATTTTTGTTTTTTGGCAAATCAACTCCTACAATTCTTGCCACTCTTTACCTCCTAACCTTGTCTTTGTTTATGTTTGGGATTAGAGCAAATCACCATTACTCTTCCCCTTCTTTTAATAATTTTACATTTAGGACAAATCTTTTTTACTGAAGATCTAACTTTCATCGTTCCTCCTTTAAGAGATTCTATAAACTATTCTTCCCTGGGAGGGATCATATTTACTTATTTGTATTCTAACCCTATCTCCAGGAATTACTCTTATTGAGTTTAATCTCATTTTTCCACTTACAAATGCTTTAATGACTTTACCATTTGGTAATTTAACTCTAAAATGCATATCAGGAAGAGCTTCAACAACAATACCTTCAATTTCTATATACTCTTTATCTTTCATTTTGTTTACCTGGTAAAGTTAAGATTGAAGGACCATTATTAGTTATAACAACTGTATGCTCAAAATGAACAGAAATTTTTCCGTCTTTTGTTTTCACTGTCCAACCATCATTTGCGACATAGACATCTCCTTTTCCCATACATATCATTGGTTCAATAGCAATTACCATTCCTTCCTTTAAAATTGGACCATTATCTTTTGACCCAAAATTTGGAACTTCTGGTTCCTCATGTAACTTCTTGCCTACTCCGTGACCAATAAATTCTTTTACAACAGAATATCCATTTTTTAAAGCATTTGTTTCAATTGTATTTGATATATTCCCGATTCTATTTCCAATCGTTGCTTCAGAAATTCCTTGAAAAAGAATTTTTTCTCCTGTTTCAAGTAATTTTCTTTTCTCATCATCAACTTCTCCAACTGGAACAGAATAAGCCATATCAGTATAATAACCTTTGTAGATAATTCCTATATCAATAGAAACAACATCTCCCTCTTTAAAAACTTTCTCTTTAATTGGAAAACCATGAATAACTTCATCATTAATAGATACACATATAGAATATGGATATCCTCTATAACCTTTAAAAGCTGGTTTTGCATTATAATTTTCCATCAATTCTTCTGCCAGAATGTTTAAATAGGATGATTCAACTCCTTCTTTAACTTCTTTTAGTAAATCAGATAAAATATTATAAAGGATTGATCCACCTTCTCTCATAATTTCAATTTCTCTTTTACTTTTTAATATAATCATCTATAACTCTCTTTATATCATTAAAAACTTCAAATATTTCCTTTTCGCCATCTATCTCATAAAGAATATTTTTGTTCCTGTAATATTCAATAACTGGTTCTGTATTTTCTTTGAACTCCTCTATTCTTTTTTTTACAATTTCAATTTTATCGTCTTCTCTTTGTATAAGTTTTTCTCCATCAAAATTACATATTTCATCTTTTTCAGGTTTATCAAAATAGATGTTATATATCTTTCCACATTCAGGGCATATTCTTCTACCTGTTAATCTTTTTATAATATTTTCCTCTGAAACAATAATTGAAAACACAATATCTAATTTTCTATTTAAATTGTTAACAAAATTTTCAAACTTTTCAGCTTGATAGATTGTTCTTGGATAACCATCTATAACAAAACTATCTAAATTTTTAATTTTATCAAAAACAATTTGATTTACAAGTTCATCATTTACAAGTTTTCCATCATTAAGTATCGATTTGACTTTCAAACCTAATTCTGTGTTGTTTTTGATATTTTCTCTAAAAATATCGCCTGTTGAAATATAAGGAATATTATAATTCTTCATTATTAGTTTACCTTGAGTTCCTTTACCAGTCCCAATATTTCCAAGCATAACTATAATCATTTCAACAAACCTTCATAATGACGCATTTTTACATAGGCATCTATCTGTCGGACAGTTTCAAGTGCTACTCCAATTATGATCAAAATAGATGTCCCACCAAAATAAAAAGCGCTAATTTTTGTAGCTCCAAAGAAAAAGTTAGGAACAATTGCAATTAGACCAAGAAGAATAGAAGACGGAAAAGTAACTCTATTAATAATTTTTGCTATATAATTTTTCGTTGCTTCTCCTGGTCTTACGCCTGGTATAAAACCACCCCATTTTTTTAAATTTTCTGAAAGTTCTTCTGGATTGAAAGATATTTCAGTATAAAAATATACAAAGAAAACTACAAGTAAAAAGAAAATTAAATTATACCACAATGAATTTGAAGTTGTTAATGCTTTACCGACATTGTCTATCCATGTCCCGGGAAAAAATTGTCCTATTGTAGCTGGAAAAGTTAAGAAGGCTGATGCAAATATTATTGGTAATATACCAGATTGAATAAGTCTTATAGGTATAAAAGTTGATTGACCTCCATACATTTTTCTTCCGACTATTCTTTTAGCATATTGAACAGGTATTCTTCTTTCAGATTGATATAGATAGAGAATAGCAAGCAATATTAAAAGAAGTCCAACAATTGTAATTATAATTTGTGTTAAAGTGACTCCACCAGTTTTTCCATACAGTCTAACAATCTCACTTATGCCTACAGGTATTCTACTTATAACACCAGCAAATATTATAAGTGATACTCCATTACCAATACCCTTTTCTGTAATTATTTCACCAAGCCAAAATAAAACATATGTTCCTGCTATAAGAGTAAAGACAATTGTTGCTTGAGATAAAATACCTTTTGCAGTAACATATCCCTGATTAGTAAAAGTTATAAGAAGTGCACCTGCTTCTATAAGAGCAAGGAAAAAGGTTAAATATTTTGTCCAAATAGCAATTTTTCTCCTTCCCTCTTCTCCACCCTCTTTCATTAATTCTTCAAGTTTTGGAAAAATTGATCCTGCGAGTTGCATTATGATTGATGCATTAATATATGGAAAAACACCAAGAGCAAAAATTGAAAAGTTTGAAAGTCCACCCCCAGCAAAAATATCAATTAAACTGAGTAGTCCCCCCTGGGCTATTGCTTCTTTTAATAAATCTCTATTAACTCCAGGAACTGGAATAAATGTACCCAATCTAAACAAAGCAAAAATAAAAAGCGTGAACAAAATTCTTGTTCTTAATTCTTTTATTTTTAGCGCATTTTTTATAAGATTCCACATACAATCACCTCAATAAAGTTACTTTTCCATTAACTTTTTCAATTTTTTCTTTAGCTTTTTTACTAAATCCGTTAGCTTCAAAATTAAGTGGAAAATCTATCTCACCTTCTCCAAGTATTTTAAGAAAACCTACTCTTTTTTTAATCAATCCTTTTTCTTTAAGAGATTCAAGGTTTACTATTTCTCCTTCTTTATAATATTTGACAATGTCTCTTAAATTAAAAGTAGCAATTTCTTTAAAATTTTTATGTGATTTATTTTTTAAACCTTTAAGGTGTGGTAATCTTTTGTATATTGGAGTTTGACCACCCTCAAACCAATCTTCTTTTCCTCTGCCACTTCTTGATTTCTGTCCTTTGTTACCATAACCACAATTTTTTCCTGAACCTGAACCCGAACCTCTTCCTACTCTTACTCTCTTCTTATTAGGATATGGATTAACTAAACTATTAAGCTTGTACATTCTATTCCTCCTTTACTCTATTTTTTCCAAGGATTTTAGATTTTTCTTCATATGTGATTAAACTTTTGAGAGCCTCAATAGTAGCAAAAGATATATTTACTTGATTTGAAGAGCCAAATGCTTTAGAAAGAACATCTTTTATTCCGGCTTTTTGTAAAATTGCTCTTACAGGTCCCCCAGCAATAATTCCAGTTCCAGGTACAGCTGGTTTTAAAAAAACTTTTGCTGCTCCCCATTTGCCCCATGTCTCATGAGGTATTGTTGTACCTTTTATTGGTATTACAATTGAATCTCTTCTTGCTCGACTTGACGCCTTTTTTATTGCATCCGGTATTTCACTTGCTTTTCCAAGACCAATACCAACTTTTCCATTTCCGTTTCCTACAACAACAAGTGCGCGGAATTTTAATCTTTTTCCACCTTTTGTTACCTTTGCAACTCTTCTCACCTGTATTAATTGTTCTTCCATTGTTATTTCAAGTTCTTCATTATCTATCATTTCTTCCTCCTAAAATTCTATACCCATTTTTCTCATCTCTTCACATAATAGTTTTAAATTTCCATGATAGAGATATCCACCTCTATCGAAAACTATCTTTTTAATTTCTTTATTTAAAAGGAGTTCGGCAAATTTTTGACCAAGTATTGTATGTATCTCTTTCTGTGATTTACCTTGTATTAGATTTTTGATATCCTTCGATAATGTTGATAAAGATAGAATTGTTTCGCCTTTAGTATCATCTATGGCTTGAAGATAAACATGTTTTAAGCTTCTATAATAGGAAACTCTTGGTTTTTCAGAATCACCTTTAATTTTCTCTCTTATTCTTAAATGTCTGATTCTTCTTTTTTCTTTTCTATTTGTATTTTTAATCATTAATCATTCTCCTTTATCCATTAAGTACCCTTACTTAATGCTTTTCCAGCTTTTCTTCTGATAACTTCATTCTCATATCTTACACCTTTTGCTTTATAAGGATCTGGATCTCTTAATCTTCTTATATATGCCGCAGTTTTACCAACAAGTTCTTTATCAGAACCTCTGACAGTAATTCTGATATCTTTTTCAACAACAAACTCGATCCCAGGAGGTGGCTCAATTTCTATTGGTCGCGTATATCCTAAATATATTACTAATTTATTACCCTGTAAAATCGCTTTATAGCCTACCCCATGTAAAAGTAATACCTTTTCAAAACCTTTTGTTAATCCAGTAATCATATTATTAATTAAAGCTCTATAGGTTCCATGTAGAGCTTTAGTCTTTTTTAAATCATTTTTTCTTTCAACAACAATTTGCGAATCTATAACTTTTACTATAATAGAATCAGGTATCTCCTTTCTAAATTCACCATTCTTTCCTTTAATATTTATGTAATTATCTTTTAATTCAACTGATATGTCTTCTGGAATTTCTATAGGTTTTCTACCTATCTTAGACATTTTTACCTCCTACCATATCAAGAGAAGAACTTCTCCACCTTGATTTAATTTTTTAGCAGCTCTATCTGAGACAACTCCTTTTGATGTTGAAATTATAGCCATACCGATTCCATTAAGAACTTTTGGTATTTCATCTTTGCCAACATAAACTCTTCTTCCAGGTTTAGATACTCTTTCTATTCCCAAGATTGCTCTTTCTTTATTTTTTCCAAATTTCAAATATATTTTTATAGTCTTTTTCTCATCTTTGTCAATAATTTCAAAATCTTTTATATAACCTTCTTCTTTAAGTATCTGGGTTATAGATTTTTTCATATTTGAATAAGGAACTTCAATATCTTCTTTATATACTAAATTAGCATTTTTAATTCTTGCTATCAAATCAGCAATTGGATCGGTAAACAAAATAGTCACCTCCTACCAACTTGCTTTTTTCATGCCAGGTATATAACCTGAATGAAAATATTTTCTCACACACATTCTACATAAACCAAAATCGTTGTAAACAGCTCTTACTCTTCCACAAACCTTACACCTTGTTACTTTTCTTGTTTTATATTTTGGTTTTTTCTTCGCTTTTTCTATCATAGCTTTTCTTGCCATAAAAACCTCCTTTAGGATAAGCTACCCTTTTTAACAACTTTTTTCTCAAAAGGTAATCCAAGTAGTTCGAGTAGTGACTCTGCTTCTTCGTCTGTTTTTGCTGTTGTTATTATAGAGATATCAAAACCTCTAATTTTATCAACTTTATCATATTCTATTTCAGGGAAAATCAACTGCTCTTCAATTCCAAAGGTATAATTACCTCTACCATCAAAACTTTTTCTTGATAAACCTTTAAAATCTCTGATTCTTGGAAGAGCAACATTTATAAGCTTTTCAAAGAATTCATCCATTCTTTTACCTCTTAAAGTAACTTTAGCACCAATAACCATTCCTTTTCTAACTTTAAAAGAGGCAACTGACTTTTTTGCCTTAATAAATAGTGGTTTTTGTCCTGTAATCAACTCTAATTCTTCACCTGTTTTTTCGATTGCTTTCGAATCTATAGCGGCATCTCCAATTCCTCTATTAACAACTATTTTTTCAATTTTTGGAACTTCCATTATATTCTTGTAATTAAACTTATCCATTAATTTTGGTGCTATTTCTATCCATTTAGACTTTAAGTAACTCATATCTCCTCCTATATTTTATCGATAATTTCACCACATTTTTTACATACTCTTACTTTTTCGCCACTCTCAAGATAAAGAATACCTATTCTTGTTGGATTTTTACAATGACTACATACAAGTTGTGCTTTCCAGTAATATATTGGTTTCTCTATTTCTTCTCTGCCACCCTCTGGATGAGATTGAGATGGTCTAATATATTTTTTCACCACATTAACACGTTCAACTATGATTTTTTTTTCTTTCGGAAAAACTTTAAGAACTTTCCCGGTTTTTCCTTTATCCTTACCTGACATTATTTTAACTGTATCTCCTTTTTTAATTCTTATTTTCATATCACACCACCTCAGCAGCAAGTGAAATTATCCTTAAATATCCTTTTTCTCTTAATTCTCTACATACTGGTCCAAAAATTCTTGTTCCTTTTGGATTTCCTTCTTCATCAATCACTACTACAGCATTATCATCAAATCTTAAATAAGAACCATCTGGTCTTCTTATTTTGTTTTTTGTTCTTACAATAACACCTTTGCCAAGGGATCCTTTTGGAATTGGACTTTTAGGAATTGCATCTTTAACAGTAAAAACAATTATATCTCCAACTCTTCCATATTTCTTATTTGAAGTTCCAAGTATTCTTATACAAAGAACCTCTTTTGCACCACTATTATCAGCAACTTTTAATCTACTGTAAGGTCTGATCATTTTCCTCCTCCAATTTTTTATCTTCAATTCTTTTAATAATTCTTTTAACTCTCCATCTTTTTAATTTAGAAAGTGGCCTTATTTCTTCAATTTCAACGATATCTCCAACAGATAAAGGAAGTTCAGAATGTGCGTAAAATTTACTCCATCTTTTAATTTGTTTTTTATAAAGAGGGTGAGTTACAATTTTTTCTGTTTTTACTATTACTGTTTTTTGCATTTTATTTGAAACCACTGTTCCAGTCAATATTTTCTTCATTGCACAGTCTCCTTTTCTTTAAGAATGGTTAAAATTCTTGCGATATCTTTTCTAACAATTCTAATTCTCGCTGGATTTTTTAATTGATGTGTTGTCTGTTGAAATCTTAAATTAAAAAGTTCTCTTCTTAATTCATTAAGTTTTGTATTTAACTCATCTGGAGTTAATTCTCTTAAATCTTTAGCCTTCATGTTAAACCTCTCTTCTAACTATTCTTGTTTTTATTGGAAGCTTATCTTGAGCAAGTTGTAAAGCTCTAATTGCATCTTTTTCAGGAACACCCTCGAGTTCAAAAAGAATTCTTCCAGGTTTGACAATAGCTGTCCAAAATTCCGGATCTCCTTTTCCACCACCCATTCTTGTTTCAGCGGGTTTCTTAGTTACTGGTCTATCTGGGAATATTCTTATCCACATTTTTCCACTTTTACGTGAAGCTTGGGTCAATGGGAGTCTTGCTGCTTCAATTTGACGAGAGGTTATCCAACCAGGTTCAATAGCTTTCAAACCAAAATCACCGAAATTAAGCCTGTTTCCCCTTGTAGCTATTCCTTTTGTTCTTATTCTATGTTGTTTTCTCCATTTAACTCTTTCTGGCATTAACATAATAATTACACCTCCACCTCTTCTTTATTGGATTTTCTTACAGATAATTCTCCTCTATAAATCCAAACTCTAACTCCAATAATTCCAAATTTTGTAAGAGCAGGTATATATGCATAATCTATATCAGCTGTTAAAGTTTGAAGTGGTACTCTACCCTCTTTAAACCATTCTGTTCTTGCAATTTCTGCACCATCCAGTCTTCCAGAACATTGTACTTTTATTCCTTTAGCTCCACCTTTTATCGATCTTGCTATAGTTTGTTTCATTGCTCTTTTATATGATGCTCTTTTTTCTATTCTATCTGCAATAAATTCTGCTTGAAGTTTTGCTGAGATTTCAGGTTTTTTTACTTCAACAACTTTAAGATCAAGCTTTTTATTTCCAACGATATCTTGTAATTCATTTCTTAATATTTCAATATTTGCTCCACCTTTTCCGATCAAAACACCAGGTCTTGCACTGAAAATTAACACTCTTACCTGCTCTCCTTTTCTATATATTTCAACTGAAGATATTGCTACATCCCTCCCAAGACTGTCTATTTTGTTTCTTATCTGTAAATCTTCGAAAAGTATATAAGGAATTTCTTTTTTTGGAGCAAACCAAAAAGCCTTCCAATCCTTTGTTATACCAAGTCTAAACCCAAGTGGATTTGTTTTCTGTCCCATTATTCCTCCTTTTTCTCCTCAACATAAACAGTTATATGAGATAATGGTCTTCTAATTATATCTGCTCTTCCCATACCTTTTGGTTGAACTCTTTTTAATACAGGTCCCTGATCGACAAAAATTTTTTTAATATATAGGCTATCTTCATTCATTTGATAGTTATTTTTAGCATTCGCAACGGCAGATTTTATTGTTTTTGAAATTGGAACTGCAGTTTTTGAAGGTAAAAATTTTAAAGTACTTAAAGCTTTTTTTGCATTCATTCCGCGAACCATATTTGCTACTTTCCTTGCTTTTTTCGGAGATATTCTTACAAATCTACTTACTGCTTTAACTTCCATATTCTCCTCCTGACTTTATTTCAATGAAGTAGATCTTTCAGTAGGTCTGTTATGAGATCTAAAAGTTCTTGTAAATGCAAATTCACCTAACTTGTGATTTATCATTGCTTTTGTTATATAAACTGGTATATGAGTTTTGCCATTATGCACTGCGATCGTGTGTCCTACCATCTCTTCAGTAATTGTTGAATCTCTTGACCAAACCTTTATTATCTTCTTTGTTCCTTTTTCATTCATTTCTCTAATTTTATTAAGTAATTTCGGATCAACAAATTTTTCTCTACTCATTTATTTCCTCCTTTTAACAATATAAACACTGCTCGGTTTTTTCTTTTTTCTTGTTTTTTTACCAAGTGTGGGTTTACCCCATGGAGACAATGGTGATGGATGTCCAATTGGTGCTTTACCTTCGCCCCCACCATGTGGATGATCAACAGGATTCATAGCGGAGCCTCTAACATGAGGCTTTCTTCCAAGATTTCTTGTTCTTCCTGCTTTACCTAGCTGCAGATTTACATGATCTAAATTTCCAACCTGACCGATAGTTGCTCTACAGTTTACATTTATTAATCTTATTTCTCCTGATGGCATTTTTATCTGTGCATACTTCTCATCTTTACTTAAAATTTGAGCTTGAGAGCCAGCAGAACGAGCAATTTGTCCACCTTTTCCTGGTTTTAATTCAATATTATAAATAATAGTTCCTATTGGAATATTTCTTATAAAAGTCGTATTACCTGGCTTCAGCGGTACTTCTTCCCCAGATAAGATAGTATCTCCTAAATTAAGTCCAACTGGCGCAATGATGTATCTTTTTTCTCCATCAATGTATTTAATTAATGCTATTCTTGCTGATCTATTAGGATCGTACTCAATAGATGAAACCTTACCAGGTACACCATCTTTGTCTCTTTTAAAATCTATAATTCTTAATAATCTTTTCGCTCCGCCACCTCTGAATCTTATAGTTATTTTTCCCTGATTGTTTCTGCCACCTTTCTTTTTTAGCCCAGTTACAAGACTTTTTTCAGGTTCTTTTTTGGTTATTTCATTTTTTTCAAGATAGGTAAAATTTCTTTTCCCAGGACTTGTAGGTTTTACTTTTTTTATTCCCATTTTATACTCCTTTCAACATATCGATAGTATAACCTTCTTTTAATTTAACAATAGCTTTTTTTTCCTCTGGTGTTTTAGAAAATTGATATCTGGTTCTTCTCTTTTTCGGATATTTTTTGACAATGTTCACATCCTCAACCTTTACATTAAACATATCTTCAACAGCCCTTTTTATAATTTCTTTATTAGCATTTTTATGAACAAGAAAAACATATTTTCTCTCATTTATAAGTTTTTGGCTTTTTTCAGTAACAATTGGTTTTATCAAAGCTTTTTCAATCATTTCCCCATACCTCTTTTATCTTTAAATATGCCTCTTTTGTTATCAATAAATAATCGTGTTTTAGAATTTCATAACTATTAATAAATTGATAAAATAAAGGAGTAACTTTAACAATATTTCTAAAACTTTTTTGAACTTCTCCATTTTCATTACTATAAACAACAAGAGTAGGCGTATTTATATTTAAATTTCTTAAGAATTCTAATGCATTCTTTGTGCTTGGTTTTTCAAAAATAACATCTTTAACTATTATAAGTTTTTCGTCTATTAACTTTTGACTAATAGATGATTTTATAGAAAGTTTTTTTACTTTATCTGGAACTGAAATTTTAAAACTTCTTGGTTTTGGACCAAAAACAACACCTCCTCCTTTCCATATAGGAGAACGAATTGAACCTTGTCTTGCTCTACCAGTTCCTTTTTGACGCCATGGTTTTCTTCCACCGCCACTAACTTCTGCTCTTCTTTTTGTTGAAGCAGTTCCTCTCCTTAAAGAATTTCTAACATATCTTATATGATCGAACATAGAATTATAATGAGGAGGTATATTAAATTTTTCAGGAATCTCTTCGTTTTCAACCAATTTTCCTTCTTTATCATAAACAGGTATAGACATATCATTCACCTCTTATTA
The DNA here is from genome assembly GCA_029553255.1 of Caldisericota bacterium. Classification (GTDB taxonomy): domain Bacteria; phylum Caldisericota; class Caldisericia; order B22-G15; family B22-G15; genus JAAYUH01. The sequence goes on from JAKPCM010000072.1 coordinate 53,222, forward strand.
TTAAAATTCCACCATTTGGGCCAGGAACAGCACCTTTAAGGCCAATTAGATTATTATCTTTATCTATGAAAACAACTTCAAGATTTCTAATAGTTATATTATCAAAGCCCATATGTCCTGGCATTTTTTTTCCTTTAAAAACTTTTTGTGGGGTTAACCTGTTGCCTATTGCGCCTATTCTTCTATGTGAGGTTGAACCATGAGAATCAAAACCACCAGCCATACCCCATCTTCTCATAACTCCCTGAAATCCCTTGCCTTTTGATAAACCTGTAACTCTTACTTTTTCTCCCTGTTTGAATATGTCAACATCAATAATTTCTCCTTCATTTTTATCAAAATCTCTGATTTCTCTTAAATATCTAAAATATTCATTAGCTTTCTTCATATGCCCTTTTAGTGGATTGTTAACTTTTTTATCTTTAATTTCTTCAAATCCAATTTGAACTGCATTATATCCATCTTTTTCTAAAGTTTTTTTCTGGACAACTTTACAAGGACCTGCCTTCAGTAGCGTAATTGGCACGATTTTACCATCTTCATTAAATAATTGAGTCATTCCTATTTTTTTAGCTATAATACCTTTCATATCTTGCTCCTTATAACTTAATTTCAATATCAACTCCAGCTGGAAGATCTAAATCCATTAATGCTTTTGTAGATTCTGGCGTTGGATTCAAGATATCTATCAATCTTTTATGAATTACCAATTCAAGCTGTTCTCTTGAATCTTTATCAATATTTGGAGCTCTTAAAAATGTATATAATGTTCTTTCTGAAGGTAATGGAATTGGACCAGATACTTCAACACCTAACTTTTTTAATGTATTTACGATCATAATAGCCGATTTATCAAGAATTCTTGAATCAAAAGATTTTAATTTAATTCTTACCTTACTTTTTATATCTTTCATATTTTTATCACCTACTCAATGAGTTTTGATACAACACCTGCTCCAACAGTTTTTCCACCCTCTCTTATTGCGAATCTTTGACCCTCTTCAAGGGCTACAGGGTAGATAAGTTCAACTGTTATTATGACATTATCACCAGGCATTGCCATCTCTACTCCCTCTTGGAGTTTTATCTCACCTGTTACATCTGTTGTTCTTATATAAAATTGAGGTCTATAGCCAGTGAAGAATGGTTTATGTCTTCCACCCTCCTCTTTTGAGAGAATATAAACCTGAGCTTCAAACTTCTTATATGGATGGATAGAACCTGGTTTACTAACAACTTGACCTCTCTCTACTTCATCAAAAGCTATTCCTCTTAATAGAAGTCCAACATTATCTCCAGCTAAACCTTCATCAAGGAGTTTTCTGAACATTTCAACTCCTGTTACTACTGTTTTCTTTCTCTCTGCTCTTAAACCTACTATCTCGACCTCTTCTCCTACTTTTATCTTTCCTCTCTCTATTTTTCCTGTTACTACTGTTCCTCTACCTGTTATTGAGAAGATATCTTCTATTGGCATAAGGAATGGTTTATCAATATCTCTTTTTGGGGTTGGGATATATGAATCAACTGCATCCATAAGTTCCCATATCTTATCAATCCACTCATTTTTTCCTCTTGATAGGTCTCCATCATATTCAAGAGCTTTAAGGGCTGAACCTCTAATTACAGGAATCTCATCACCAGGGAAGTTATACTTCTTAAGTAGATCTCTTACTTCAACCTCTACAAGGTCAACAAGTTCTGGATCATCTACCATGTCAACTTTGTTTAAAAATACTACTATTGCTGGAACATTAACCTGTCTTGCAAGAAGTATATGCTCTCTTGTTTGAGGCATTGGTCCATCAAAAGCAGATACTACAAGGATAGCACCATCCATCTGAGCAGCACCTGTTATCATATTTTTTATGTAGTCAGCATGTCCTGGACAATCTATGTGAGCATAGTGTCTTTTCTCTGTTTCATACTCAACATGAGAGATGTTTATTGTTATTCCTCTTGCTTTTTCTTCTGGAGCATTATCAATTGACCAGAAATCTTTATATTGCGTTTTACCTAAGGTTGACAGAACTTTTGTTATTGCAGAGGTCAATGTTGTTTTACCATGGTCTATGTGACCTATGGTTCCGACATTAACATGAGGTTTAGTTCTCTCAAATTTTTCTTTAGCCATATTCTTTTACCTCCTTAAAATACTGTGTCTATTCCCCTAACTCTTTTTACGATCTTCTCATAAACTGTCTGGGGAACAACTTCATATGAACTAAATTGCATGCTATAACTTGCCCTACCTTGACTTAAAGATCTTAATTCAGTTGCATATCCGAATAATTCTGCCAATGGTATATGAGCAGTTATTATTCTTAAATTTGCTTCTAACTCAATGTCATTAACTTTCCCTCTTCTTAATGAAATTCCTTGCAAAATATCTCCAAGATATTCTTCTGGGGTTATTATCTCGACTTCCATAATAGGTTCTAATAGAATAGGGTTTGCCTTCTTCGTACCATCTTTAAAAGCTTTAGAAGCAGCTATTCTATAAGCTATTTCTGATGAATCAACAGGATGGTATGAACCATCTATAAGTTCAACCCCAATATTAATTGCAGGATAACCAAGTATTATACCTGTCTCAAGAGAGCTTTTAACACCTTCTTCAACTGCTGGAATAAACGCATCAGGTATAGCTCCTCCTTTTATTTTATTTATAAAAACAAAATTTTTATCTTTTATAGGATAAATTTTTAAAACTACATGTCCATAAAGCCCTTTCCCACCACTTTGTTTTATATATTTTCCCTCTTCAATTACCTCTTTTGTTATAGATTCTCTATAATTAACTTCAGGTTTACCAACTCTTGCTGAAATACCAAACTCTCTTGTCAATCTGTCAACTATAATTTCGAGATGCAACTCTCCCATACCTGAAATAATTGTTTGACCGGTTTCTTCATCAAATTTTAATTTGAAAGTTGGATCCTCAAGAACAAATTTTCTTAGAGCGAGTGATAGTTTATCTTGATCTGATTCACTTTTTGGTTCAATTGCTATTGATATAACTGGTTCAGGAAAAACAATTTGTTCTAATATTATTGGATTGTTTTTATCGCACATCGTATCTCCTGTAGAACTATCTTTTAATCCAACTACTCCGCCTAATTCTCCTGCTTTTAACTCTTTTATATCTTCTCTTTTATTTGCGTGAAGTCTTAGAATTCTTGAAACTCTCTCTTTTATTTTTAAGGTTGAATTATAAATATAAGAGCCAGAATTTATTTTCCCTGAGTATACTCTTATATAATGAAGTTGACCTATATACGGATCATTCTGAACTTTAAAAATTAAAGCAGACAGCGGTTCATCAACAGAAGGTTTTCTAAAAACCTCAGTGTTATTTTCAGGATTTATACCCTTAACAGGAGGTATATCAATTGGTGAAGGTAAATAATCAACTATTGCATCAAGAAGAGGTTGAATACCTTTATTTTTAAGAGAGCTACCAAAAGTTAGAGGATAAAAATAACCTTTGTTAGTACCATTTCTAATTGCTTTTTTTAACTCTTCATTCTCTATTTTTTTTCCATCAAGATATTTTTCAAGAAGTAAATCATCTGATTCACAAGTTCTTTCGATCAACTCATTTCTATATTCATTTATAAATGTATTTGGTTTGGCATCATTTACTATATAATCTTCGCCATTTCCTCCTTTCCCCCAAAGATATTCTTTCATTTCGATAAGGTCTATTACTCCTTCAAACTCTTCTTCTTCGCCTATTGGAAGTTGTATTATAAGTGGATTTATATTTAATTTTTCTTTAATAGAATCTATTACTCTTTTAAAATTTGCACCTATTCTATCCATTTTATTAACAAAAATAATTCTCGGGACCTTATATTTTGATGCTTGTCTCCATACAGTTTCTGTTTGAGGTTGAACTCCTGTAACTCCCTCAAGAATGACTATAACTCCATCAAGGACTCTTAAAGCTCTCTCTACCTCTGCAGTGAAATCCACATGGCCTGGTGTGTCTATAATGTTAATAATAAAATCTCTCCAAAAGCAAGTTGTTACTGCTGAATTAATGGTAATTCCTCTCTCTTTTTCTTGAATCATATAATCCATAGTTGTTGTTCCTTCATCAACATTACCAAGTCTATGAATTTTACCAGTATAATACAAAACTCTTTCTGTTGTAGTTGTTTTACCAGCATCTATGTGTGCTATAAAACCAATATTTCTAATTTTCTCAATATTGTATTCATATTTATCTGTTACCATCTGAAGTGTGCAAAAGCTCTATTAGCTTCAGCCATTTTGTGAGTTTCATCTCTTTTTTTAATTGTTGCGCCTTGATCAGAAAGTATATCAAGCATCTCTTTTGAAAGTCTTTCAACCATTGTTTTCTCGCTTCTATCTCTTGAATATTTAACGAGCCATTTAAGTGCAATTTTAATCCCTCTTTGAGGTTCAACTTCAACAGGAATTTGATAGGTTGCTCCACCAACTCTTCTTGGCTTTAATTCCACAAGTGGTCTTGCTTTTTCAAGAACATTTAATAAAGCTTCATCTCCTTTTTTACCAGTTTTTTCCTCGACTATCTTTAGGGCATTATAAACAATTTTTCTTGCCTTTTCCTTTTGACCGTCTAACATAATTTTATTAATTAATTTATGAACAAGAACACTTTCGTAAACTAAATCGGGCTCAATCTCCCTTGGTCTAACCGATCCTTTTCTTGGCACTATTCGCCTCCACTTTTTTTAGGTCTTTTGGTACCATATCTTGATCTTCCTTGATTTCTTGATTCAACACCTGCACAATCGTAAACACCTCTAACTATATGATATCTAACGCCAGGTAAATCTTTTACTCTGCCTCCTCTTACAAGAACAACTGAATGCTCTTGTAAATTATGCCCAATTCCAGGGATATAAGCAATGACTTCTCTGCCATTTGATAATCTAACTTTAGCTACTTTCCTTAATGCAGAATTTGGTTTCTTTGGAGTTGTTGTATAAACTTTTATACAAACACCTCTTTTAAAAGGATTTCCAACAAGATCCTTTGAACGAGTTTTGCTTAAAACTTTTTCTCTTGGTTTTTTTATTAACTGATTAATTGTAGGCATAAAACCTCCTATCCTTTATATAAAATCAGGGCTTAAAAAAGAAATAAGTCCTTTACAATCAATTCTAACTCTATTTTATATAGAGCAGATTAAAATTATACATATTTTTTATGTTTTGTCAATACATTTTGTTATTGCAAAGTAACATTATTTTCTATAAGTAGATATTTAAATTTGGAAGTTTTTCTTCTCTTAATAAGATTATGGTGGCTGTACCTCTGTCTCGTTTTCACTTTGTCAAATTATAATTATTTAAAAGGAAGGAGGTAAAAATGTAAAATAAATTTTTTGATTCAACAACTTTAGCTTTTTTCTTAGCAGCCCTAAATTATTTATATTAATTTATATAAAAAATTTAACCTTAGCAATCTCTTCAACAAAAAGTGGCTTGAATGTTTTTTAAAATATTTCTTAATAATAATTTTATCTATGCTTATTGCTTCTTACATTCAAACATTAATACCTAAAGAAATATTAATTAAACTATTAGGTTAAGAATCAGGTTTTAAAGGAATAGTAATTGGAAATATAATTGGAGGATTAACCCCTGGTTCGCCATATGGTGCACTACCTCTTTTTTCAGGTATTATGAAAATGGGAGCAAGTCTACCTATAATTGTTTCTATGGTTTGTGCATGGGGATTATGGTCTATTGGTAGAATTCCTTTTGAAATTGCAGTTTTAGGGATTAGATTTACTTTATTGCAGGTAAAAAGTAGTATTTTTCTCCCTATAATATCAGGTTATATTGTACTAATATTACAGAAAATAATAAAATAAATAATTTTATAAAAGTAGACATTCTGTTTTTATAAACTAAGAAATTATATATTTAAACATTTGTTTTTTATTCTAAATTTGATTCAATAGGTTCGGAATGTATGGTTACATTCGCTCCTTTAATCTCTTTTTCTATGGCTTTCTCTATTTCTGTTATCTTTTCATGAACATTGTTTAATGTTTGGTCACCTTTTAATTTAACATGGAAAGTTATTTCAATCTGGTTTCCATAATCATGTATATGCATATGATGAACATCTTTAATAAAATCATAACTATATGCAATATCATTGATTTTTTTTACTAAATCTTGCGATGGTTCTTCTCCAATTAAAAAACTACCAGATTGAAATATTATTGAAATACCTGTATAAGCAATCAAAATAGAAACAGCTATTCCTAATATTCCATCAAGAGAATAGAAACCAAATTTGAAAGTAAAAAAGCCAACAATTATTAATAATGTTGCAATTGAATCACTTCTATGGTGCCATGCATCTGCTTTTAGAGAAAGTGAGTTTATTCTTTTACCAAGTTCTAATGAAATAAGTGTTAAAAATTCTTTCATTAAAATTGTAATAAATAATATCAATATTATTGTTAAGTTAAAATCTATAGGTATTGGATTTTTAAATCTATTGTAAGATGATATTAAAAATTGATATCCAACATAAACAAGCATAATTGCCATTAGCATTGAAGCAATTTTTTCAATTCTTCCATGTCCGAATGGATGTTTCTTATCAGGTTTTATTGAGGAAAAATAGAATCCTATAATTACTATAATAGAAGTTAAAATATCTGAAAGAGTATGGAATGCATCGGCCTTTAAGGCAACAGAATTTAAAGAAATGCTAAAAGAATACTTGATCAAAAAAATTAAGAAATTAAAAATAAAAGAGGTGATTCCTTCAAAAAAACCAAAATTTTTATTTATGTCACCTTTGTCAAGATTAAAAGTTTTAATAATAAAATCAGTAATTTTTTCTCTCATTAGTTTCAATATTTTATTCCATATTTGATTTGTGTCAACAAAAAAAGGGGAGGTTAAAAAACCTCCCCTGAATCTTTTCAGAATCTAATTTTAATCTTCTACATAAACTATTCTACCTTCAACTTGAGGATTAAGGGGTGAATGCTTTTTGACATATTCAACAAAATCGTCTCTCATCCAGTTACCAGTGGCCCAAACAGAAGATTTAGCATTCAAAAATGAAGTATAACCATCTCCACCACTTGCCATAAAATCATTCGTTGCTACAGTATAAATCTTATCTAATTCGATTGATTCTCCATTATAAAGAACCTCAACAACTCGACTCATTGGAGGATTATTTTTGTTAACTTTTACTATTAATCCAGAAATTTGTGGAAATCTTCCTTGAGCTGTTTCAACTTGTGACACTCCATTTTCAAGAGCATCAACAATATCCTTTCCAGTTACTTCAATTTTTACAATTAAATTATCGAATGGAAGAGCATTATACACATCTCCAATTTTTATTGGTCCTTTCTTTATACTTGCTCTTATCCCTCCACCATTTGTTATAGCAATTTCAGAATCTGCTGTCTCTTTCATAAAATCTGCAACTAAATTTCCCAAATTAGTCTCTTTTGTTCTAACATTTCCTCTCTCTCCATCAAGATCAACCAATGTTTCTCCAATAACAACATCCATCTCTTTTTGAAGTTTTTCTTCATACGGAGTAATTATTGATTTTATTGTAGAATCTTCTTTGATAGCATCAGTAATTGGAACTAGTGTATATCTAAAGTTAACTAACTTTGAACCAGAGTAATTATTTTCA
>JAKPCM010000077.1 GCA_029553255.1 Caldisericota bacterium
TAGTGTACAGGGGGTCAGGCACCTTGTACACTATATTGAGATTTTTAAGTTTTTATGGTAATTATAATCTATGAGGACAAAAAGAATAATAATTGAAAATGGGATTTACCATATAATTCAAAAAGGGGTTGAGGATAGAGAGATATTTTTAGACGATGAGGATTATAAATTTTATCTTAAAGAGTTGAAAGAAGGTCTTGATATATACAAAATTTCTTTATTATCGTATGCTTTATTAAAAAATCATTTACATCTTTTGGTTAAAATAAGAGATAAAAATTTATCAAACTTTATGCACAAAATAAATAGTAATTACGCTCACTATTTTAATGATAAATACTTCAGAAGAGGACATCTTTTTGCGAGTAGATACAAAAGCATTTTAGTAAAAGATGATAAATATTTTTTATCATTAATAAAATATATAAATTTAAATCCTTTTAATTTCGGAAAAAACAGCAATCTTAAATATGAATGGTGCAGTTATGATGAAATCATTAACAAAAAAAGTAAATTAATTGATTTAAAGGAACTTGAAAACCTACTATATTTTGGTTATGAAAATTTAATCGAATATATTAAGAATAAAAATCAAATAGAAATATTAGATGATTTTGAAAAAATTGATGATATAAAATTTGACGAGGAGGAGATTAAAAGAAAAATTATAAAAATGAGGGAAAACTTGGATGAAGGATCAATAAGAAATTTTTATTATGCTTTAGTTTACTTCTTACACAATAAAGGAATGTCATTTAGAAAAATATCTTCAATTCTAAATTTATCAAATTCATATGTTTTCCAAATTTATAATAAGAGTGAAGTTATGATTTTAAAAGATGAAAAATTTGTAAACTGGGTCAATAGAGTTGAAAAAATTTTGGAAGAAAATTAGTGTACAGGGGGTCAGGCACCTTGTACACTATTGAATAAAAATTTTAGTAGAATATAATTAATTTAGGTTAAGGTTAAGGGAAAAGAGTGAGATGCTCTTGCTGCCCCGCAACTGTGATTAGGTAAACTTTCATGCTTTAAGCCACTGGGAAACTGGGAAGGCTTAAAAGTAAAAAAGTGCCTATAAGCCAGGAGACCTGCCTTACCAAAAACCTTCCGCCTTCGCGGGAAGGAAAGGAGGATTCAATGAAAAAATTAATAACACTGTTTTTAATCATCTCTTTTACTTTTATTCTTTTTTTAAATCCAAAAACTTTGTCTTCATTCAGTGTTAAATTTATTTACAATTTAGGTGAAAAAAACTTTGTTTTTAATGGTGAGGAGTATCTTTTAACAAAAAATTCAGATTTATTAAATGGTAGAGTTATTTTCCCTTTAAGAGATCTTGCAAGAGTTTTTGAAATTGAATTAAAGTGGAATGGTGAAGAAAAAAGTGTTGAGTTTTATGTTGGTAAAAACAAAATTAAATTATTTATTGGTAAGGATTATTATGAAAATAATGGTAAAAGAGAAAGTCTTCTTGTTAAACCATATATTTATGAAAATCTAACCTATATAGCATTAAGAGATTTCAGTAAAATATTAAATTTAAAAATTGATTGGGATGATTCAAAAAAATCCGTTTTAATTTCAGGAAACTTTTACCCAATTGTTAAAACAAAAGATGATTTAGGAAATGAGGTAACATTTTTTGAACCTCCAAAAAGGATTGTTTCGCTTGCTCCATCGAACACAGAGATACTATTTGCCTTAGGTTTAAACAGTGAAATAATTGGAGTTACAGAATTCTGTGATTATCCAGAAGAGGCTAAAAAGAAAGAAAAAATTGGGGGATTTTCAAATCCTAATCTTGAGAAAATATATTCATTAGAACCAGACTTTGTATTTGGAATAAGAGGAAACCCAAAAGATACATTGATAAATTTAACAAAATTAAATTTTAATGTTTTAGCATATGACCCTGTAGATGTTGATGAACTTCTTAATCTAATTGAATTAATTGGTAAGATAGTTGATAAAAGAGAAGAGGCATACAATTTAATAAATAAAATGGAGGAAAAAAGAAACTCTTTGATTAATAAAGCTAAGTTACTGCCGAAAAAGAGGGTATATCTTGAGTTATGGAACAATCCATATATGTCTGTTGGAGAAAACAGTTATTTAAATAAAATAATTGAAGAGATGGGTGGAATAAATATTGCTAAAAAAGCGAAAGGTGATTGGCCTATTCTTTCTCAAGAGTTTATTATAAATGAGAATCCTGAGGTTATCATCATTGCTTATATGGGTCAGAATATCGATGAAGTTTTAAAGAGGCCTGGATGGGAAAATATAGATGCAGTAAAAAACAAGAGAGTGTATTACGTTAATCCAGATTTATTATTCAGGCTTGGACCAAGAATTGTTGATGGTATGGAAGAACTTTTTAATTCTATTCATTCAGTGAGCAAGGTTGATTCATTTAGTGTACAGGGTGCCTGACCCCCTGTACACTATTAAGGAAGAATGAAGAAAAGAGCTTTTGTTTTAATATTGATAATTTTGTCTGTTTTAATCTTTTTAATCTCTCTTTCTTATGGCTCGAAAAGATATTCAATTTTAGAAATAATAGAATTTTTAATGAATCCTAAGAACGGGGATGAACTTCTTTTAAAAATAAGACTTCCAAGGGTTCTCTCCTCATTTTTAGTTGGTGCTTCACTTTCCATCGCAGGATTACTTTCTCAAACACTCTTTTTAAATCCTCTTGCTGATCCATTCCTTTTTGGAATTTCATCTGGAGCAAATTTTTTTGTAACATTATCACTATTTTTAGGTTTAGATATGATTTTTAAATTTTCCTTATCCTTTTTCTCTTTTTTGGGTGCTCTTTTTTCAACAATTATTATTTTATTAATAAGTAGAATTAAAGGAAAAATTACTCCATTAAATCTTCTACTTGCAGGAGTAGCACTTAACTATCTTTTATCTTCAATTTCATCATTTTTATCAATTTGGGGAAGAGATGTTTTGAATAAAAGTGTTTTCTGGTCATTAACTGGCTTTTCAACGATAAATTTTGAAAAGATAAATCTTCTTTTGATAATTTTTATTCCCTGTCTTATCTTTTCGATATTAATAAATATACAGCTTGATGCTTTTTCTCTTGGAGAGGATGAGGCTCATTCATTAGGAGTAAATACAAAACTAATGAAAACAGTTACTCTTTTTCTTATAGCTCTTCTTACTGGAATAAGTGTTTATGTATCAGGAATAATTGGTTTTATAGGTCTTATGGTGCCAAATATATTAAGAACTATTTTTGGATTAAAACATATTGAACTCATTCCACTATCGCTACTTCTTGGTGGATTACTTCTTATGATTTCAGATTTAATTGGAAGAATGATTCTTTTTCCTGCTGAGATACCTGTTTCAATAATAACATCATTTCTTGGTGCTCCGTTTTTTTTATATCTTCTCTTTAAAAAAAGGGTTTATTAAAGATTATGAATTACTTAGTGGTAAATAAAATTTTTTTCTCATATGACAAAAAAAAGATAATTAAAAATATAAATCTTGTTATTGATAAAGGTGAATCAATTTCAATTTTTGGTCCGAATGGGAGTGGAAAAACAACATTATTGAAAATAATATTATCAATTTTAAAGCCACAAAAAGGTGAAATTATTCTTGAAGAGAAAAATGTTTTTAAGTTTAAAGAAAGGGAAAGAGCAAAAAAATTTTCATATGTACCTCAAAAAGTCTCCTCATTTTTTCCTATGTCAACTTTTGACTTTCTTATCCTTGGAAGAGTTCCGTATATTAATGGTTTTATAAGAAAAGAGGATAGAGAAATTGTCTTAAACTGGATGGAAAAAATGAAAGTTTTACATCTTAAAGATCAAAATTTTCAACTTCTCTCTGAGGGCGAGAAACAGCTTGTTACTTTAATAAGGACTTTTATTCAGGAAAGTGAAATAATAGTTCTTGATGAACCTTTAACACATCTTGATTTAAAATATAAATCAAAAATTTTAGAATTACTGAAAGAGATTAAAAAAATGAGTAAAACAATAATTTCTGTTTTTCATGATTTAGAATCAATAAAATATATTTCAGATAGGGTTGTTTTGTTAAAAAATGGTGAAATTTTAAAAGATGGGGAAGTTAATGATGTCTTAACAAAAGAGAATTTGACGCAACTTTTCGAAGAAAATCATATCTTTATCTACAAGTAGTGTACAAAGTAGAATGTCTACTTTGTACACTACTAATTGGGTGGTATAATTAGAAAAACCAAAAAAGAGGAGGTGGATTTATGGTTAATATTTGTGTTATAGGTGCAGGAAATGGAGGACAAGCACTAGCTGCATATTTTGCAATGAAAGGCTTTGATACATCTCTTTTCAACAGAAGCAGTTGGAGAATTGCGCCAATTATAGAAAATAGAAGAATAAAACTTGAGGGAGAAGTAAAAGGAGTATATGAGATATCTTTTGCAACAACAAATTTAGAAGAAGCGATGAAGGGTAGAAAATTGTTGATGGTTGTTGTTCCAGCATTTGCCCATAGAGAAATTGCAGAAAGGATGGCTCCTTTTGTTGAGGATGGTCAAATAATTTTACTTAACCCAGGAAGAACAGGAGGAGTACTTGAATTTAAAAATGTTTTTAAGAATAAAGGAGTAAACAAGGACGTAATTATAGCAGAAGCACAAACTTTTATCTTCGCATCAAGAATGTCAAATCCTGGCGTTGTAAAGATATTCAGAATTAAAAATGCTGTGCCGATTGCAGCATTACCTTCTAAAAGAAACGGTGAACTTAAAGAGGTTATGAAAGATGTTATGCCAGAATTTGAAGTTGCAGATAATATAATTTATACAAGTTTTAACAATATTGGAGCAGTCTTTCATCCAGCAACTTTGTTATTGAATGCAGCAAGAATTGAATCAACTGCAGGTAAATTTGAATTTTATCTTGAAGGAATATCGAATTCTGTTGCAAGAGTTCTTGAAAAGGTGGACGAAGAAAGATGTAATGTTATGAAAATTTTTGGTGTTGAACCATTAACATCTGTAAACTGGTTAAAATATGCCTATGATGTAACAGGGAAAAATTTATATGAAGCAATTCATAATAACAGTGGCTATCAAGGGATTCTTGCTCCACCAAGTATTGATAACAGATATATAACAGAAGATGTTCCAATGAGTCTTGTTCCAATGTCATCATTTGGTAAAGAGTTTGGAATTCAAACACCAGTAATTGATTCAGTTATACATTTAGCCAATGTTATGATGGGAAAGGACTACTTTAAAGATGGTAGAACTGTTGAATCCTTAGGTCTTAAAGGGAAAAAAGTTGAGGAGATTCTAAAACTTTTGGAGGAGGGTGATGAGTAAAAAAATTGTCGGGGCATCAATTGGAAATGATATACATGTTGCAGGACTTCTAAATTTTTTAAATCTTGCAAAAAAAGAGGGGTATGAAATTGTCTATCTTGGAGGAGCGGTTCCAATTGAAAAACTCATTGGTGCAATTGTTGAAGTAAATCCAGATTTGGTAGCTATAAGTTATCGGCTTGGTGAAGAACCATTAAAAAATTTACTCGATGAATTTAAAGAAAAATTGAATAAAATCGAAAAAAAAGATTTAAAATTTGTCTTTGGAGGAACAATAGAAACTGGTAAAGTCGCGAGAAATTACACAATATTTGAAAAAGTTTTTGACGGCAGTGAAGAGGTAGAGGATGTTTTGAATTTTATAAAAGGAGGGGGAAGTAAAGTTGAGGAGAGGGAATTTCCACAAAATCTTCCAGACAGAATAAAATTCAAAGAACCATATGCTTTAATAAGGCATCACATTGGTCTCCAAACAATGGAAGAGACAACAGAAGAGGTTAAAAAACTATCAGAAAGTAAACTTCTTGATATTATTTCAATTGCTCCAGATCAAAATTGTCAGAGTCACTTTTTTGAAAAAGATAAAATGGATGAGAAATTATCAGGTGCAGGTGGTGCTCCAATAAGAAGTGAAGAAGATTTTAGGAAACTATATGAAGCATCAAGAAGAGGTAATTTTCCTTTGATGAGATGTTATTCAGGAACAAAAGATATGGTTAAATTTTCAAAAGTGCTTAAAGAGACATTAAATAATGCATGGGCTGCGATTCCAATTTTCTGGTATTCAGATTTAGATAGAAG
>JAKPCM010000040.1 GCA_029553255.1 Caldisericota bacterium
AGAGATTATTCTGGTGGTATGGTTAGAAAATTGGAGATTGCGCAATCTCTTTTACATTATCCGAAAATTCTTTTACTTGATGAACCAACAATAGGTTTAGATCCAATTGCTCGTCGGTCAGTATGGGAAATATTAGAAAAATTAAAGGAAAATTATGATGTCACAACACTTATGTCTACTCATTATATGGAGGAGGCTGAAATGTTATGCGATCGTCTTGCTATAATGGACCGAGGACATATTGTAGCCATAGGTAGTCCAAAGGAGCTTATGGAAAAAACAGAAACCAACAGTCTTGAGCAAGCTTTTATTGCCCTAACAGGACATGAAGTTGAAGAAGGAGGTAATTTCCGTGAACTTAGAAAAGTACGCCGTACAGCAAGGCGTTTACAATAATGTTTGGAAGAATTTTGTAAAATGGTTTAATGATTGTTTAACACTTGGGGAAATGGAGATGAGGCGTATTCGCCATGACCCAACTGATATTTTTACAAGGGCAGTCCAACCAATCTTATGGCTTTTAGTTTTTGGTGGAACTTTTACAAGACTTAAAACCATACCAACTGGGGGTGTACCTTATATTACTTTCATAACACCTGGCATACTTTCACAATCTGTAATGTTTATTGCAATATTTTATGGACTTAACCTTATCTGGGATAAAGATCAGGGTATTGTGCAAAAATTTATGGCACTTCCTGTAAAAAGAAGTGCTTTTGTGGTTGGAAGAACAATGGGTGCAACTGTGAGAGGTTTTAGTCAGGCAGTGATCATATTACTCGTTGCTATTTTAATAAAGATTCAAATAAGATGGAGTATATTATCTGTAATAGGAATTATTATTACAGTTATGATTGAATCTATACTTTTTAGTTCTTTTTCAATGATTCTTGCTGCATTGATGAAGACAAGAGAAAGATTTATGGGAATTGGACAGATGATAACAATGCCACTATTTTTTACATCAAGCGCAATATATCCAATTGACATTATGCCAGAATGGTTACAGATTTTAGCTATTATTAATCCTTTAAGCTATGTTGTTGGAATACTTAGAGCACTCCTTGTTACTGGTGACTTAACAAATATTTTTTTGTATTTAATAATACTCATTGGTGAGGTTATAGTAGCAATATTTATAGCAACGAAGCTTTATCCTCGACTTGCTTAAAACTTTTAATTGAAAATTGTAGATAAAAGATTATCTCTTCTTTTACTTATAAATAATTTTAAAAAAATTTGTTTGTCCCTTTATTTAAAAATATTTTTAAAATATTAAGAAAAAATAAAACAATATTTTCTTGTATAATAAATAGAATTATTGAAAATAACTATTTCTCCCCTAAAATTGTATAATAATTAAGTGATTTTTATATATTTAGGAGTAGAAATTTGTTAAATAGCGGTAACTCATTGAGCTTATTAACAATCTTTTTTATCGGTGTAGGACTTTCGATGGATGCTTTTGCTGTTGGAGTTTCCTGCGGAGTTATAAGAAGTAAAATTTTCTTAAATTATTCATTAAAAATTGCCTTCTCTTTTGGTTTTTTTCAGTTCTTTATGGTTTTTTTAGGCTCAATTATAGGATACAACCTCCTTAACATAATTAAAAATTATGACCATTGGGTGGCTTTTCTAATTCTTGTTTTTATAGGATTAAAAATGATTTATGAGAGCTTTAAAGGAGAGAAAAAAACAATAAATCCAGATGATTTTAAAACTTTAATTTTTCTATCAATTGCAACAAGTATAGACGCTTTTGCAGTTGGTATTTCTTTGTCTCTCCTTAAAATTGAAATTCTCTCGCCATCTATAATTATTGGTATGACAACTTTTGTTTTATCATTTGCTTCTGTATATTTAGGTTGCTT
Organism: Caldisericota bacterium; assembly: GCA_029553255.1. GTDB lineage: Bacteria > Caldisericota > Caldisericia > B22-G15 > B22-G15 > JAAYUH01. The sequence continues at coordinate 1,872 of JAKPCM010000040.1, forward strand.
GTTTGGAAAAATTTTTAAAAAAGGTGCAGAGATTTTGGGTGGTTTAATTCTAATCTCAATAGGAATAAAAATTTTATTGGAACATATATTATGAAAAAATTTCTTGATATTTTATTTAAAATTTTAGCTTTTATGTTTTTGCCTCTTCTTTTCACTTTAATATTCTGGTGGGGAAGTATTCCTTTTATTAAAGAAGATTATATCTTTATATTTTTTATTATAGGGTTTCTTATTGGATTAATCTTAAATTTTATCTATTATAAAAAAATTATTAGAAATTTATATAATTTAAATATAAAATTTTTAGTAGTTATATATCTTTTTTATAATTTCTGTATTTATGGATTTTTTATGGGCATTCCTATTTTTAACTTAATTATGAGCTTTATTTCTGGCATTTATTTTGGGAGAAGATGTAAATTTTTAAATTATAGTGAAACAGATTCAATTAAAACAATCAAAAAAGTCTCAATTTTCACAACAATTTTTATTTTTATAATTTTTTGTTTTTCTGGTTTCATTGCTATCAAAGATCCGTCAACAGGACAAAATATTCAAGGAATGTTCAGTTTAAGTAATCCTTTAACAAAAGAATCAATCTATTTAATAGTGATTTTTGGTGGCGCCTTCTTTTTAATCTTAAATTATTATTTAACCTACCTATTGGGTACTTTAGAATTTAAAAAGAAAAACTGATATAATGAAATTTGAGTTATATTTATGAAAGTTAAGGAGGATTGAATGTCGAAAAAGATAATTATTTTAATAACATTGATAATTTCAATATTAACTATTAACAATCTATACTCTTTGAATCTAATAGAAAAACCCATTAATTTAACAGCAACTCAAGAGGATTATAAGGTTAGATTAACATGGCAATTATCTAAGATAGATAATAATATTTCAGGTTTTGAGGTTTTTAGAGGTGAGAGTGAGAAAAATATAAATTCAATTGGAAGAACATTTAAGGATCAACTCTATTTTCTTGATTATAATATTTATCTCGATAAGACATATTACTATATGGTTAAATCTTATGATAAAGATGGAAATTATTCTGAGCCGTCTAATTTAATTTCTATTAAAATACTTGATAATAAACCTCCGGAGCTACAGATAATAGAACCTACTGATAATAATTACTACACAAAAGATGAAAAACTTACACTTTTAATTGGAGTAAAAGATAATATGAGTGGTTTAAATTCTCTTCTTGTAAATGGAGTAAAAATCAATAAATGTGGCTGTTCAACTTTTACTGCTGACTATACATTAGTTGAAGGAAAGAATGAATTTTTGATTGAGGCCGAAGATTATAAAGGAAACAAATCATCTCTTACGTTAATAGTTTTTCTTGATAAAACTCCTCCTAAACTCAATGTAAATTTACCAGTAAATAGTTATGATGAAAACTTGAAAGTCAAAGGTAAAATAATAGATGACGGTGTTGGTTTAAAAATAGGATATTTAAATAATATCGAGCTAATGGTTGATAAAAATGGAAATTTTGAGACCTACTTACTTTTAAAAGAGGGTGAGAATGAATTAAAATTTAAACTTATTGATAAACTTAATAATGAGAAAGAAGAGATTTACAAAGTAAAATATATAAAAAGAACAATT
>JAKPCM010000114.1 GCA_029553255.1 Caldisericota bacterium
AAATGTTATGCCAGTTTTAAGTGTTGAAGGATTTGAAAAAGAGACTGATGAAAGAAGAGGAAAAGGTGTATATCAAAAATTAATGAATGCAATGGACTTACTTAGAGAAAACAAAATTCCATTTGGTTTTTCTGTAACATACACAAGACTCAATGCTGAAACAGTCACAGATGAAAAATTTCTTGATATGTTAATCAATAAAGGTGCAATATTTGGATGGTATTTCCTTTATATGCCAGTTGGCAGAGAGCCATCAACTGAACTTATGGCAACTCCTGAACAGAGAAAAAAATTGGGTGAGTTTGTTAGATGGGCAAGAGAAAATAAACCAATATGGCCTATGGATTTCTGGAATGATGCCCCATTTGTAACTGGTTGTATCGCAGGTGGAAGAAGATATGTCCATATTAACCATAAAGGTGAAGTTGAACCTTGCATATTTTTACACTTTTCTGGTGGAAACATCAAAGATAAACCACTTATCGAAATTTTAAAGTCACCTTTATTTACAACAATCAGAAAATTCCAACCATTCAATAAAAACCTTCTTATGCCTTGTGAGATTATTGATGAACCAAAAGTTTTTAGATATATTTATAAAAAAACTAAAGCTCAAGCAACTGATCTTGATGCAGATTTGATTGCAAATGATGAAACTTTAATGAAAAATCTTGACGAATATTCAAAGAATGTTAGTAAGATTTATAAAGATATATGGGAGAAAGAACCAGTTTTTGAAAGATATAGAAATTATATAAAGGAAATTATGGAAGAGAAGAAGAAAAAATTAAATCAAGAAGCGCTTGAAAAGAGAAAAAGATACGAAGAAATTTTAAAGAGAAAAGAAGAGAAAGAGGTAGCAGAAAAAATTAATTAGATTCATCATATAGCTAATTAAAAGGAGTTTTTAACCTTAATGATTTTTTTAAACCTGCCTCAAGAAAGGCAGGTTTTTATTTTATATTATTTAACAATTGATGGATAATTTAGAAAATTATATTTACTATCTTTCTAATAAAATTTTTGCTTTCTCAATCCATTTTTTATCTGAAAGTAAGGCCCTTCCAATTCCTACTGTATCACAATACCCATTTTCAATCAAATAATTAGCAAAATCTGGAGTTTTTATTCCACCAGTTAAATTGACTGGAGTTGTTACCAACTCTTTCAATCTTTTACTGTAATCTTTAAAATAACCATTATAACCCCATATCTCCTTTGGTCTACTACCAGAATAACCACCAGTTATGTCAATCATATCAACCTTATAAGAAACCTCTTTTCCAATTAGTAAACCATCATCGACTGATAATCCATCATCATAGAATTTATATTGAGGTGGATTATCTGCAATTGGTAGTCTTACAGAAATTAAAATATCTCTTAAATTTGATTTCATCTCTTCTATTATTTCAAAAAGAATTCTTGCTCTATTAAGTGGACTACCACCATATTCATCTTTTCTCTTATTTATCATAGGAGATAAAAATTGATTTATTAAAAATCCATGCCCTGCATGAATCTCAATCATATCGTATCCAGCATCTCTTGCTCTTGTTCCAGCCTCTTTAAAGGAGAGCACAATTTCTCTAATTTTTTCTTTTGGTAGATCCTCTTCATTTATTGATTTTAATGGTTTTCTTGAATCTTCTTCGTCTTCAAAGACAAAATCACTTTCATCTTTATTCATTAACATATTTTTGAGTTCTGGAATATCAAATAAATTTGCTCCAGCATGATTTATTTCAATTACAATTTTTACATCATTATTGTGGACCCTTTTCACTAATTCTTTATGCCCATCAATGAATTTATCATCTGATAAAAGCATCTGATTAGGCATTACCCTTGATTCTTTTGATGGAAAAGCATTCTCGGTAATGAGTAGCCCCATTCCAAGTTTGGACATCTTTTCATAATAATTTAAAATTGTTTCATTAACAAAGCCACCTTTTTCTTCATTCCTAACTGCAATAGGTGGCATAACAATTCTATTTTTTAGTTTCATATTCTTTATTGTTATCTCTTCAAAAAGTTTGCTCAATGTGCACCTCCTTTATTAAATTATACCAATTAAAATTTTATAAACTAAAATTAAAAATATAGTTTGACTTCCTGATATAATTTTTAGTTTTCAAAAACAGGTTGTCTACTTTTGTAAACCATTATACATAAATTTGTAATTTAGAAAAATTCTTATATAATATGATAAGATTTATTTATTATAATCTCTTAAAAAGGAGGTTTATCAATGAAATTAACTACCAGAGAAATAACAATGGCAGGGATACTTGGTGCTATAACAATTGTTCTTGGATTTACATATCTTGGGTATATACCCCTGCCTACCCCTGCTGGTGCAGCAACTTTAATGCATATTCCTGTTATTATTTCAGGGATAGTTCTTGGTGCAAAAATTGGTGCTCTTGTTGGAACAATTTTTGGTCTCTCAGCAATTTATTATTTTACATCTATTGCACCTATATGGGTTCTTTTTCCAGCAAGACCTTTAATTGGAGTTTTTGCAGCGTTATCTTTTAATTTTTTTTATAAATTTTTAGGAAAAGAAAAAGGAAAAAAATATATATTTTTTAGTATTATTTTATCTTTAATATTCTTTTTGATGGTTTTTTGGGTATTTAGAAATTATAAAATTAATATTATATTATCAATAATTTTATCTTTTGTTATCGCAGTTTTAATTTTTTATTTTCTTATGAAAACAAACCCCCTTGTTGCATCTATGACATTTGCATCAATAATAGGTAGTATGACGAATACAGTTATTACACTTGGCCTTGGCGTTGTTTTTAATATATCAAACATTCAACAAGCAATATATGTAGGTGCTGTACAGGGAATACCAGAAGCAATACTTGCAGTTTTTGTTTGCGTACCTATTTCTATTTATTTAAGAAGATATGTAGTAGGAACAACTCAGAGAACTATTTGATATTAAACTGATACTTCTGGATTCCCAATCAAGTTGGGAATGACAATAAAGTCAATTGATACTTCTGGATTCCCAATCAACTTGTGAATGACAATAACGTCAATTGATACTTCTGGATTCCAAATCAAGTTGGGAGAGACATTAAAGATAAAAGGATTCCCAATTAACTTTGGAATGATAATAAAGACAAAAAATTATTTTATATCAAACCATCCACCAAAAATAGGAGTTTCAACTACTTTTCCATCTGATGATATGGTTTTTTCAAATGTTTGAACAAAAGTTGAGCCATATTCAGAAGTTTCTATAAAAGCAATATTTACTCTCTTTACCTCCTTTTTTAGATTTGCGTCTAAAACATATGGAACTCTTGGATCCAATTGTGACATATAAATTGAATAGAGGTTCCACATCAATATATCGAGATTATCATCACTATAAATGACTTTATTTTTTAAAATATCTTTCGCTTCATCCCTTGTAATCAAGTATGTATGAGATGGTAATCCACAGGATAATAATTCAATAATTTTATCCTTTTCTTCTTTTGAGTATTGGCTATTTATCAAAAGTCTTTCCATAGTATGTTTAATAAGATAGAGTGATCTATTAACAGAACCTATAACGAGTGGGTGAAGGTTGTTTAAAAGATTATTCATTATCTCTTCCTTTTCTTTTATCCCTCTTGATTCTATAAAATCAAAAAAAGAGGTTAAATCTTGTATTGAAACTGGAAGAAGTTCGCCCTTAACTCCTTTTGGATTCAATGGCGATCTCGTTTGAGGATCGACAGGAGTTAACTCAGCCATTTTTCCCATGACAATTTCATCTGCTCCGAGAGCAAGAAGCGTACCTGCAGAATGAGCTCTATATGGTATCAAAACAGAAAAATTTTTGGTAAATTCTCTAATTATATTTACAATTTTTAAAGGCACTTCAAGAAATCCACCAGTTGTATGAAGGATTAAATCAATTTTTTCAACTTTGCCAATTCTTCTCAAATTATTATAAATAACCTCAACAGCATCTTGTGCAATAGTTGAATTTAAACCAAGAAAATATACCAAAACTTTTGATTTTCTATAGTTTTCAATCTCTTTTATTAAATCTTTTTTGTCCATCATTCCTCCTCTTTGTATATTTTATAAATTGATTCTGGTTCTCTTAAATAAAGAGGTGATACTTTTTTATAATCTTCAAATTTTCCCTCTTTAAATTTATTAAGACCCATTATACCAATATTACCTGCATCTATTTTTAAAAATATTTTTTTATCCCTTTCAATTTTTTTATATAAATTAAATTCAGGAAAAATTAAAATTTCATCATATCTATCTAAATTTTCAATTTTATCTAATGAAATTTTTTTATTTTTATATAAAAACACCTCTTTTAAACCAGCATTAACTACGATACAGTAATCTTTCAAATCAATTGATTTCGAGATCACTTCAAATGTATTAATTGAAGATATTGGTAAATTATAAAGATAACCCAATGTTTTTATTATTGAGAAACCTATTCTTAAACCTGTGAAAGACCCCGGTCCACTTATTATTGAGGCAAACATAATTTTTTTAAAATCTAAGTTATAAGTTTTAAAGAGATAATCAATTGCATAATAGTGATCATTTTTTTGAGAGTAAGAATAATACCAGTTAACTTCTGCTACAATATTTTCATTTTTTAAAATTGCAATATTGTAAGGTTCAATACAGGTGTTTATTGCAAGGCTGTACATCTTTTTATAAATTCCTCTCCATTTAAAATAATATTAAAAATTCTATCTTCATTTACTATTTCTATATCTATTTTTATATTTTCAAAATCATTGAAACTATTTTCTAATTTATCTGCCCATTCAATACAAACCACTCCATTTTCTAAAAATTCAAAAAGACCTAAATTGTATATCTCCTCTCCATCCAATCTATATAAATCAATATGATACAATTTATATTTTCCTGAATATTCTGAAACTATAACAAATGATGGAGATTTAACATTTAAATCAATATCTAATCCCTTTGCAATACCTTTTATTAAAGTTGTTTTACCTGCTCCAAGTTCTCCAGATATCAATAATAAATTACCAGGTAAAAGAGATTCCCCAATTTTTTTACCAAGATCGAAAGTTTCATCACTATTTTTTGTCTTTATCTTTACTCTTTTTTGTTTCACCAAATTTTTTATAATCAATTGCGAGTTTATAAAGAGATTCATTAACTTTTTTATCAATCTCTTCTATTGGAAGACCTGTTAAAATTTCTAAACCCTCATCAATTGTTTTTATTGCATAGATATGAAATTTCCCATCTTTAACAGCATCGATAACCTCTTTTTTAAGCATGAGGTCCTTTTTATTCTGGAAAGGAATTATCACTCCCTGTTTTCCATTAAGACCATTTATTTTACAGGTCTCGAAAAATCCTTCTATCTTTCTGTTAACACCACCAATTGGCTGAATCTCTCCTTTTTGATTAACCGAACCCGTAACTGCATAATATTGTTTTATTGGAATATTCGCAATGCTTGAAATTAATGCATATAATTCTGCACTCGATGCACTATCTCCCTCTACTTCTTCATAGGATTGTTCAAAAGTGAGAGTTGCCGAAAGTGAAAGTGGCTTGTCTTTCGCATATCTTTCTCCGAGAAAACCTGAAAGAATCATAACTCCTTTGTCATGTATCCTTCCTGATAATTTAACCTCTCTTTCTATATTAACTACTCCTTTAGCTCCCATTGAAATATTTGCTGTAATTTTTGTAGGTCTTCCAAATTCAAAATCTCCTAAGGAGATTATTGCAAGTCCATTAATTTGCCCAACTTTTTCTCCATCAACATCAATCAAAATTGTTCCATCTTTTATCAATTCGAGTATCTTTTTTTCTATCAAATTTGATCTATACTCCTTCTCTTCTATCGCCTTGGTTATATGTTTTTCATCTATATAATTACTATTTTCTTTATCTGCCCAATAATTTGCCTCTGTTATCAAATCACCTATAACTTGAAATCTTGTTGTGACTTTATTTTGATTCTCGACAACTCTTGATCCATAATCAATTACTTCACTTACAGCATCAACTGTTAGATGTTTTAGATTTGATTTTTTTACAAAACTACTAATAAAATTTATATATTTTTGCATATTTTCTTCATTTCTATCCATCTCTGTATCAAAATCTGCCTTAACTCTAAAAAGTTTTTTAAAATCATCATCATTGTAATAAAGAAGATAATATATATATGGAGTTCCAATTAGTATGACCTTTAAATCAATTGGAATAGGTTCTGGTTTGATAGAAACCGTTGGAACAACTTTTAACTGTTCAAGTGGATTCTCGATTATTGATTCCTTGTTTTTTAGTGTCCTTTTTAAAGTATCCCATGAAAATTGATTTGTTAATAAATCAAAAGCATTTATTATCAAATACCCACCATTTGCTCTATGAATAGACCCAGGTTTTATTAAGTTAAAATTTGTTACCATAAAACCCATTTTTGTTTCATAATCAATTCCACCAAAAAGGTTGTAATATGTTGGATTTATTTCATAGACAACAGGAGCACCCTTTGTTTTAGAGTTATCAACAAAAACATTTATTTTATATCTTTTTAAAAATTCATTTATCTCTTCTGGTTGTTTTGGTTCTCTGAAAAAAGAGAGATTTTCAATTATATCATCTTTTAGGGATTCGAGATACTCACTTACTTCAGGAACATCTTCATATTTTGAAATCAAATCTTTGAGAAGATGACCAATAGAAAAAACTGCAACTTCATTATCAAGATCTTTTAATGCTTCAAATGTTCTTTTATCAATTTTTTTTAACTTTGAAACAACTTCATTGATCTCTTCAAGAAGTTTTTCACCCTCTTCTTGAATTCTTTTCTGTACTTCAGGAGGAAGTTTAGCAAAATCTTCAGGTTTTATAGGTTGACCATTCTGTAAAGGTATCGTCAAGACACCAGTTGGTGCAAATTGAATAAGAAATCCCTTCTCTTTTGCTGTTGCATCGACTTGTTCAAGTAATTTTTCTTTTTCAATCTGGAATTTTTTAACTACTTCATTTCTTCTTTTTTCATAATCTTCTGCTTCAAATGCCTTTGGTATTGTTTTTATGATGGTCGATATTAGTTCATCCATATCTTTTGCAAAGAAATCTCCTCTTCCAGCTGGAAATTTAATTAAATTTGGTCTATCAGGATCTTTGAAATTATAAACATAAATTATATCATCTGGGGTTTCTTCATTTTTAGCCTTTTCCTCAACTATTTTTCTGATTGAAGTTGTTCTACCAGAACCAGGGACACCTGATACATATAAATTATATCCATCAACCTTTATATCAAGAGCAAAATTAATCGAGTTTAAAGCTCTATCTTGTCCTATAAGATATTCAATTGGCCGTAACTCTTCGGTTGTTTTAAATTTAAACATACTTTTATCACAACATTTATAAAGTTCTTTAAAATTTAATTCTGAATTTTTTTCCATATTACTCCTCCAAATAATTTATAGATACTCCAAGTGCTCCAGGTCCAGAATGAACACCAAGAGCATTGCCAACAATTTTAGTAAAATGATATTTTGGATTTACTTTTGATAATATACTATTTTTTAACTCTTCTAACTCTTTTTTTGCGTCAAGATGTACAAATGCAAGTTCAAACTTTCCTTTGGTATCTTTTATATTTTCAGTAACTATTCTATTCAATTCTTTTATTGAATTATTTCTTCCTCTAACGATCTTATAAATTTTTGGAACAGCTTCTTTCATATGAAGGATTGGTTTGATATCTAAAATATTGAGTACTAAGCCTTTTACATCATTAACCCTTCCTCCTTTATAAACATATTCAAGAGTATTGAGGGTAAAAAATAGCTGAACTTTTGAAACAATTTTGTTAAATTTAGATAAAATTTCTTTTTTTGGTATTCCATTTTCAATTAAATCAATAATGTTCTTAACAACAAACCCATAACCAACAGATATGTTTTCAGAATCAAGAACATCAATTTTATCTGTATTAATTTCTTCTTTTGCAATTTTAGCGCTATTGAAGGTACCAGAACTCTTGCTTGTAATATGAATTGATATTATCTCATCGCCCTTTTCAATTATATCTTTATATGCATTGATAAAATCCTGAATAGGAGGTTGAGATGTTGTAATATTTTTTTCTTTTTTTAATAATTCAACAAACTCTTCACTTTTGATATCGACACCATCCCTATAAAACTTATCTTTAACTTTAAAATATAAAGGGATGACTTTAATATCTTTTTCTTTAAAATACTCATCTGGTAAATCACACGATGAGTCAACTACAATTTTTATCATTTTTTACTCCAATGAGATGATATAATAATATAGAGGTTGCCCTCCATAATAAACTTCAATATCACAATTTGGAAAAATTTCTATTAATTTATCTTTAAATTCTAATGCTCTTTTTTCTTCAATCTCTTCACCATAATAGATCGTTATCAATGTTCCATCTTCGATTTCTAAATTTTTAAGATTAATAATTGCTGCATCTTCTGGAGATTCCTTGCTATTGAATATTTTATCATCATAAATTGATATATAATCGCCTTTTTTTATTGAAGCTCCATTAAATTTTGTGTCTCTTATAGATTTTGTAACTTCAATTGTTCTTACATTTTTAATTATATTTTCTAAATCCTTTACCATATCATCAATTGATAAATTCCTATCAACCATAGATAATGAAGATATACATTCTGGGATTGATTTAGTTGGAATGACCTCTACTTTTTTCTGAGTTAACTCTTTTGTTTGAAGAGCTGAAAATATTACATTCGAGTTATTTGGGAAAATAATGACATTTTTGGAATTTATTTTTTCAATAGCATCGAGTATATCTTTTGTTGAAGGGTTGAATGTTTGTCCCCCATCAACTATTTCATCCACACCTATACTTTTTAATATTTTATTGAAACCCTCACCTCTTGAAACTGAAATAAAGCCGATATCTTTTTCTTTTAGAGATAGTTGATCAACTTCATGCTGCATATTTTCTATATTAACTTTTATTAAAGTGCCTTTATCTGAAAAGTAATCTATAACTTTTATAAAATCATCTGTATGAAAGTGAACTTTTATCAAATTCTCCTCTTTTCCAACAATCAATGAATCTCCATTTAAATTAATATCTTTGATGAGATTTTGTTCATCACAATCTGCTTTTAAAAGAACAACAACATCATAAGGATAAGTTAATTTTTGATATAATTTTGCTTCATGAATTTCAATTTTTTCCATCTCAACCTCTTTCTTTGTTATTGCTTTAAAACCACCTTCCATAAAAATTAGAAATCCCAAACCACCTGCATCAACAACTCCTGCTTCTTTTAAAACACTTAACATATCTGGAGTTTTTTTTAAAGTTTCTCTTGCGTCTTTTAAAGCGTTAAAATATGCTTCTTCAAAAATTTTTCCATTTTTTGTCTCTTCATAAAATGATTTTGCAAATGATTTCGAAACTGTCAAGATCGTCCCTTCAACAGGTCTTATGACTGCTTTATACGCCTTTGAAACTCCTTCAATCAAACTTAAAGCAAACTCTTTTGGTGTAATTGATTCTTTATCCTTTAAAACTGTGTTCATTCCTTTAAAAATTTGAGACATTATAACACCAGAATTTCCTCTTGCTCCCATCAAACTTCCTTTTGTTATTGCCTCAATTACATCACCAATTTTTTTTGGCTCAATTTTTTTTATCTCTTCCCAGCTTGTCTGAAGCGTCATTAACATATTGGTACCTGTATCTCCATCTGGAACTGGAAATACATTTAATTTATTGATATCCTCTTTTCTTCTTTCTACCTCTTTTAATCCAAGATAAAAGAAGTTGATGAGGAAATCTTTATCTAAAGAATCCAAATTTATTCCTCCTTAATTCCTTCAACAATAACACTTATTTCTGGTTTAATACCAACCATTTTTTCAAATGAATATTCTGTTTGATCTATTAAATTATGTACTACCTCTTTTACATTAATTCCTTTAGATAATATCACATGAAATGTTATCAAAATTCTATTTCCTTTAAATGTAACCTCTACCCCTCTTGAGGCTTCACTCCATCCTAAAACTTTTTGTACTCTTTGAACTACATTTACTGGTGCTAAACCAACAATACCATAGCATCTCATTGCTGAAAGAATTGCTATGTCTTTGATACTCTTCTCATGAATAAAACTTTTTCCTTTCATTTTAAACAATTATACCATTTTTAAAAAAGTAAAAAATAATTAATTTTATATAATTAAGATATGAAAAATAGGAATTTGTTACAGATAATTATGGGGATAGTTTTAATTTTCGTTTCTATCACTCTATCATTTATATATGTTGGCATTTTGATTGATAGATTATTAAAAACCACACCCATCTTTCTTATAATTTTTGCAATAATTTCTATTTTTTTGTCATTATATATAATATATATTTATAATATTAAAAATTCTTAAAATATATTTATTATTTCAAATTTTAAAGTATAATTAAGAAAAATTGGAGGTGAAAGATGGTTGGATGGATTATTCTCATAGTAGTTATTGTAGTAGCTTTATGGTTCGTTGGAACGTACAATATGTTTGTTACTCTAAGAAATAGAGTCAAAAATGCATGGGCTCAAATTGATGTTCAACTTAAAAGAAGATATGATTTGATTCCCAATCTTGTTGAGACTGTTAAGGGATATGCAAAACATGAAAGAGAAGTTTTTGAAAAGGTTACTGAATTAAGAACAAAAGCAATGAGTGCTTCAGGGCCAAAAGAAGTTGGTGAGGCAAATAATATGTTAACTGGTGCCTTAAAAACACTATTTGCAGTAGCAGAAGCATATCCTGAACTTAAGGCAAATGAAAATTTTTTAAAACTTCAGGAGGAGTTAACAAATACTGAAAATAAAATTGCTTTTTCCCGTCAATTCTATAATGATATAGTTATGAGATATAATATGGCACAAGAAAAAATCCCAGCAGCGCTTGTTGCAAGAGTAATGGGACTTACTCCTTCTGAATATTATCCAGTACCAGAAGAAGAGAGAGGTAATGTTAAAGTAAGTTTTTAAAAAATGAAAAAGACACTTTATGAATTAATTTCTGAAAATAAAAGAAAAACCTTTCTTTTTTTAATAATATTTTCTATAATACTTTTTTTGATTGGATTTGTTATAGCATATCTATTTGAATGGGGAATGACAGGAATAATATTGATAGCTGTCATTCTTATTATTTACAACATAATCACCTATTATAATTCTGATAAAATTGCTTTAATGTCAGTTGGAGCAAGACTAGCAAAAGAAGAGGAATTCCAAGTTTTACATAATGTTGTTGAAGAAGTATCAATTGCCGCGGGAATACCAAAACCAAAAGTTTATGTTATGTATGAAAATCAACCAAATGCTTTTGCTACAGGAAGAAATCCACAAAATGCATCTATCTGCGTTACAACTGGTCTTCTGCAGATGATGAATAGATCTGAACTTCAAGGTGTTGTTGCTCATGAAATGTCTCACATAAAAAATTATGATATCTTATTAATGACTGTAATCGGAATAGTTGTCGGTTTAATAGTTTTACTTAGAGATATTCTTTTAAGAGGCATGTGGTTTGGTGCAGGAAGAAGAGATAGAGATAGGAGTAATTCGAGCGCTATATTAATGATAATAGGATTAATTTTAGCAATAATTTCACCAATACTTGTTGCTTTGATTCGTGCTGCTATATCAAGACAAAGAGAGTATCTTGCTGACGCTGACGGTGCTTATGTTGTTAGAAATCCTTATGGACTTGCTTCTGCTTTAGAAAAAATTGGAGGATATAGTAAGCCAATGAAGGTTGCATCTGATGCAACTGCACATCTATTTATTTCAAGTCCTTTTATAGGCCAAAAATATTTTTCAACACATCCCCCTATAGAGGATAGAATTAAAAGGTTAAAAAGTTTAGCATTTTAAGGAGGTATTATGAGGGATGAGTTAAGATGGATTATGGATGAAGCCAAGAAAAAGGGGGTTTCTTATGGTGATATTAGGTTATTAGAGGATGAAATAGAAACAATAGACACTGAAAATGGAAATGTTCAAGGAATTGGGAAAACTTTCTCAAAAGGTTTTGGAATAAGAGTAATAGTTAATGGAGCTTGGGGTTTTTCATCTTCTTCAAAAGTTGATAAAAATGAGATGGAAAAGGTTCTTGATGAGGCGATAAATATAGCAAAGGCATCTAATAAGATAAAGAAAGAGGATGTTATTTTATCAGAGACAGAAATCTATGAAGATGAATTTACACCAGATATAAAAATAGATCCTTTTACAGTTGGTTTAGATAAAAAACTAAATATTCTTTATGAAGTAGACAAAATTATGTCTAAATATAATCCAGTTAAAATAAGAAGAGGGAGTTTATTTTTTAATAAACAAAAGAAATATTTTGTTTCAACTGAAGGCTCTTTTATAGTTCAAGACAGAATTGTTTCTGGCGGTGGAATTGAAGCTTATGCTATAAGTGATAGTGGTGAAGTTCAAAAAAGAAGTTATCCAACATCATTTGGTGGAGATTATTCTATTTCTGGATGGGAGTTTATTGAAAATCTAAAACTTGTTGAAAATAGTGATAGAGTAGCAAAACAAAGTGTTGAAATTTTGTCAGCAAAACCCTGTCCTCAAGGAAATATGGATATTGTTATAAGCAGTAATCAGATGGCACTTCAAATTCATGAATCAATAGGTCACCCTACTGAACTTGATAGAGTTTTTGGAATGGAAGCATCCTTTGCAGGTACATCATTTTTAACTCCAGAAAAACTGAATAATTTTAAGTTAGGATCAAAAATAGTTAATATTACAGCAGATGCGACAATTCCACATGCATTAGGTGGTTTTGGATATGATGATGAAGGAGTGAAAGCTCAAAGAGTTTATCTTGTTAAAGATGGTGATTTTATTGGTTATCTTACATCAAGAGAAACTGCTCATAAAGTTGGATTAAAACCAACTGGAGCAATGAGAGCAGATGGTTGGAATAGAATCCCAATTATTAGAATGACCTCAATAAATTTAGAGCCAGGAGATATGACATTTGAAGATTTAATTTCTGGTGTTAAAGATGGAATATATGTAGAAACTAATAAAAGCTGGTCAATTGATGATAAGAGATTGAATTTCCAATTTGGTTGTGAAATTGGATGGGAAATAAAAGATGGAAAGTTGGGAGATATGATAAAAAATCCCACATATACAGGAATAACTTACGAGTTCTGGAGATCCTGTGATGGTATTGGAAATAGAGATTTATGGCATGTTTGGGGTCTTCCAAATTGTGGTAAGGGAGAGCCTCAACAAGTTATGCAGGTTTCACATGGAGCTGCACCTGCAAGATTCAGAAATATAAGAGTAGGGGTGACAAGATGAGAGGAAAAGATGAAATTTTAAATGTTTTAAAAAAGGGACTTGATTTTAGTAAAGGTGACGAAACAGAACTTCTCTATCTTGGAAGAGAATCATCTTTAACAAGATATGCTAATTCATATATTCACCAGAATGTTAAAGAGAGTAATTCACTGATAAGAGTGAGAGTTATAAAAGATAAAAAGATAGGTTTCGTTGAGACAAATAACTTGACAATAGAAGGATTACAAAAAGCTGTACAAGATGCAGAAGAAATATTAAATTTTACAAAAGAGGACGAAGCTTTTGTAAAACTACCTGAAAAAGAAGAAGCAAAAGAGATAAAAACTTTCTTTGAAGAGAATTTAAAAGTAACACCAGAAGATATGGCTACAAAAGTTAAAAATGTTATTCAAAAAGCATCTCAAAAATCTTTAGACGCTGCTGGTGCTTTATCTCTTGATTTAGAGGAATATGCCGTGGTTAATTCAAGAGGAATAGAAGCATATCAACCCTATTCATCAATCACATTGACAACTGTAATGATGGGTGATGATTCTTCAGGATATGCTGATAGATTCAGTATGAAATTCAATGATATAAACGAAAATGAACTTGCAGATGAGGCGATTGAAAAAGCTTTAAGAGGTAAAAATCCTAAAGATTGTGAACCTGGAAAATATGAAGTTATTCTTTCACCATATGCTGTTGAAGATATTTTATTTTTCTTTTCCTATTTAGGTTTTGGAGCAAAAAATTTTCATCAAGATATAAGTTTTATGAGTGGAAAACTCAACGAAAAAGTGTTTTGTGAAGATGTAACTATCTGGGATGATGGTCTTGATCCTGAAGGAGCACCAGTTGTTTTTGATTTCGAAGGAGTTCCTAAGAAAAAAGTCACTATTATTGAGAATGGAGTTGCAAAAGCTGTTGTTTATGATTCATATTATGCTAATAAATTTGGAAAAGAAAATACAGGACACGCTCTTCCACAGCCAAGCCCTATTGGCCCATTTCCTTTTAACATATTTATGAAAGAGGGAAAGAGTAACCTTAATGATATGATCAAAAATGTAAAAAGAGGAGTTTTTATTACAAGATTTCATTACACAAATCCACTTGATTACAAAAGAGTAATAATAACTGGAATGACAAGAGATGGAACATTTCTAATTGAAGATGGAAAATTAAGTTATCCTGTTAAAAATTTAAGATTCACACAGAATATGGTTGAGCTTATGTGTAATATAATCGAGATTTCTAAAGAGAGAAAACTTCAGAAGGGCGAAGCTCATGTTAGTGTTGTTCCCTATATAAGAGCAAGAGATTTCAATTTTACAGGTAAAACCGAATTCTAATTTAAAAACTAAGAGAAGACTTTAAGCAGATTTGAAACCTAAGAAGTTAGAGTAGGTTTCAAACTTTAAAAAATTAAATTAGATTTGAAGTTAGAGAGATCAAATTAGGTTTAAAAATTTAGAAGTTTAAAGCAGATTTAAAACTTAAAAAGTTAGATTTGGTTTAAACTCTGAAAAGTTTAAAGTAGATTTAAATCAAAAAAAGTTAGAGGGTGCTTTAGGAACCCTCTTTAATATTGAATATAAAAGAAATTCTTGCATAATAAGAATTTCGGTAAATATCATAAAGAGCGAATTTATATTATATGGAGTGAGGTTTCATTTTGTTATTATCAATACTTTTGTTATTGCTGTATATGTTTTCCTTCCAAATTTGAAAACAATTTCATCTTTCTTTGAAATGGTTTCCTTGTTAAAGAAATCATCTATCTTCTGAAATACAAGGTCAAAATCCCTCTTTAACTCCCAACTCCTTTCGATATCTTTTTTATCTAAAAGGACAACAAATAATCGATTATCGGCACCAAATCTTTGAGCTCCTTGATTCTCATACAGCCAAACTGCCAATTTGTAAGGATTCTTTATAGCATCAGTTGGACTATATTCACGCGGAAGATAGGTTATCTTTAAATCAAAAGGTTGTCCTTATTTTCATAATAAACTCCAATAAATATTTTGTATAAAATTTCCTGCATAAAAGAAATTGCTAAAGGAAATTTAGTGAAATTTTTGGTTCCTCTTTTATCTACTATTATAAGCTACTTAAAGCAAATCATTTATAAGCACTAACACTCACTTTTGCTGCATTTTCCTTGGTTAATAAGTTCCTCGCCAAGGTTATAAGTTTATCTCTTTGTACCTTACTAATGCTATCTATCATTCCTCCAAAATCATTATACATCAAAGTAGGGTTGCTAAAGAAAAAATTAAGGAGACCTTGCTCTCCTTCTTCTTTCGTTTTTAATATTTCAAGTATTTTGATCTTCTTTACTACCTCTAACTCTTCTTCATTTATATCAAAATTTTTTAGAAGTTACCATAGATTTTTATCAATTTCTTGGGCACTTTCAAAAGATATAGCTCCAAAGTAAAGGAAAAACCCGCCGCCAGTTTTTGTCCACTCCAATTGTGAACCCACAGTGTATGTAAATTTACTAAATTTCTTTCCCCATAATCTGGAGATGGGGTAATTTCCAAGAATAACCTTTAAAATCTCCCATTCAGGATCATAATGAGGGATTTTAAATCCATAAACCATTTCTACATTTTTCATTCCTTTTCTCTTAATAAAAAGTTCTTTTCTCTTATCGTGTTGAACTAAAAGTAGAGAAGGTTCCTCGCCTATCAATGGAATATCGATAGTTTTAATAAGTTGTGCTATCTCATTCTCTTGTATATCTCCATAAGTTATAATAAAGCTATTTTCAGAATGGTAATATTTTCGATGCCTAATAACAAGATCTTCTTTTGTAATTGATTGAATATCCTTCTCGGTTCCTAAGCTCGTCATAAATTGCCAATTAAATATCAAATTCTTTGTCCATTCATGAGCCAACCCTCATGGGGTAAAGTCGGATTCCTGAATTACCGCTGTTATTATTTTATCTTTTTTTTCTTTTTCCAATTTAACTTTATTGAACTTTGGATTAAAAATTAAAGAAAGGAATATACTTAAAATTTCTGTAAAATCTTCTTTTGCTGATGTAAAGAAAAATATAGTATATTCAGGCAGTGTCATTCCTTCAAGTTGAACTCCATATTTTGCAACTTGATTATTTGGTGTAGGATAGCATTCATTGCCTAAAAATATAGCGTGTTCAAGAAAGTGAGTAATTCCCCTTTTCTCTATCTTTTCATTTCTCCATTCTGCTTTAATTCCAATTATTGCATGTGCAAGAGCCTTCGATCTCTCCAATATAACTAACTGCTTTATATTTTATCTCCTTAGTAATTTAATGGTTTATAAATTCAAGGTATATAAATATAAATTTATAAACTTCTATTATTGTGGCATATTTCTTTATTATTTCTAATAGAAATACTATTATTTTCACCTCAAATCTAATTATAACAAAATTAATAAAAGATAAATTTTTAAAAAATGAGACTTTGGTGTCAGGCACCTTTGTCTCATTTTTAATTTTTGAATCCTTGTTTAAGATCTTTTTATACGGATTAGGCCCGAGAAAGATTCTACTTTTACACCAACTTTCTCAACCTGATCCAATAGTAGATTCACTCCTATTGAATCTGACGACATATGACCAGCAACAACAAGGTTTATATAATTTTCTTCAGCCTCTTTTTTATGTTCTTCTGAAAAGTGCATTCCAACTATTGTTCCAATTCCTGCATCAGCATGTTTTTTCATCAGCTCTTTTGCACCTTCTGTTCCGCCAGTCATATCTATTACAACTTTTCCAGCTTTACTTTTTAAATCTCCAGAAAAAATTTTAGGTCCAAAGCCCATTTTTTTTGCCTGTTTATATTCAGGAATAGTAAGAAGCAGATCAATCACATCTTTTAAATATTTTGGTTTTTCTTTGTTGAATAGCTCTGTTAAGAAACGTTGAACACTGTTATCTGCCGGAGTATGACAACACATAAATAGTTGATTTAAAAGTCTTGCACTATCAACAACCCTATAGGCATTTTGAGGAGTTAAAGCTCTATCAACCTCTGAGATTCTTTTTGCCATCATTTTTTGTGATATATTAATTGGAATGCCATGATGTATAAGAGCATCTTCTTGGAGTTTCATCACATCTGGAAGGTTTAAAAAAGCAACTCCTCTTGGATGATGAGAAAAAATTAAATCAAAACCCAACTGTTTTCCTAAAATTATCTCTCCTGTATCAACATCAATTCCAGCAATTAATGATTTTATTTCCTCTTCACCTGTGCCATAAAGTATTCTTGTATCACCATAAGGGTTAGTTAAGGTCTCTTTATCAAAATATTCCTTCTCTTCGTCAGATAGTTTGTTGTACTCTTTTTTTCTTTCATTAAGCAAATCATTTACCTCTTTTTCTCCTCTTGGATCGTTCTTAATTCCTGTGCTAATGAAGAGTTCATATATTTCTTTTAACTTCATCGCTTTACCTCCTTATAACAATGTAATATAATTTTATCAGAAATGGAGATATTTTTAGATAGTGCTAATTTAAAAGAGATTGAAAAGTTCTCTGATTTTAATTTAATTGACGGTGTTACAACAAATCCTACTTTATTATCAAAAGAAAATTCTAAGTTGGAAGATGTTATAAAATTATGTCAAAAATTGAATTTATTTATTTTCATTCAGACATTAGAAGAAGATTATTTAAAAATATATGAAGAGGGTAAAGAATATTATAAAATTTATCCTGAAGGGACAATATTAAAAATTCCTTTTTCTTCTGAGGGTTTAAAAAGTTTAAAGCTCTTTAGAAAGGAAAATATTCCTTATTCAATAACATCTATTTTTTCTCTTTCCCAAATAATTCTATCCCTGAAATATGAACCAAAATATGTTATTCCCTATATAAATAGAATTGGAAGATATGGAGGAGAGCCTTTTAAAATCATAAAAGATGCAAAAATAGTAATAAAAGATAATGATATCGAAACAAAAATTCTATCTGCAAGTTTTAGAAGTTCAAAAGAGATAGAAGAGGCTATAGTTAATGGAAGCGATGCTATAACTATTCCAAGTAATATTTTTGAAGAGATATTAGAAAATCCATTAAGTAAAAAAGCAATTGAAGATTTCAAAAGAGATTATTTTAAAATTTGAATTTCTCTAAAATATTTGTAATTTCGTCAGTGGTCAAAATTTTAGCACCTAAATTTTCCATATCAAAGAGATTATTTTTCTGAATTTCTTCGGTTTTTGAGGCTGTAGCATCCGAGATTACAATGACATTATAATCTAAGGAGAGTGCATCATATACAGTTGCTCTAATGCAATTTGGTGTCTGTATTCCAGTTATAATTAGATTTTTTATCTTCAATCTTCTTAACAAAATATCAAGTTCTGTTCCAAAAAATGAAGACCATCTTCTTTTAATAACAATGATTTCATCTTTTAAAGGTTTTAAATCATCTATAATCTCTGAGGATTTATCATTTTCAAGAATCAATCCTTTACTTTTTTTAAATATCTTAATTCTTGTTTTATCAATATCAATCCCATTCTTTCTATGTTCTCTTTTAACAAAAATAATTGGTAATTTTTTCTCTCTATAGATATTTAATATTTTTTTAATACTTGGAACAATTTCATATCCAAAATCAACAAAAAGAGGTGATTTACTATCTAAAAAACTATACTCCATATCAATTATAAGGAGCGCACTTCTTTTAAAATCAACCATTTTCATTATTTACCAATCAATGTTTGAAAATATATCCCCATGTTTCACCTAAATATTTTGCATAACCAAGGAACTTAAAATTAAATTTTTTTGATAATAAAACTGTGCCATAAGAATCTCTATTCACTCTGAATATATCTTTTGGCAGGTTTAGGATTTTAAGAGCTTCATCTAATGGCAATTTTTGAATAGTAGAATTTTCTTTAAAAAAATATTTCATAAATGTTTCACCAATTTTAATCTTTGAGTATTTACCAAGTATAATTGTGAAAGCAAATGTTGAATTTTCAGGAATTTTTTTAGCCTCTTCAATAAATATCTTGTATAACTTTTTCCCTATACCCTTACCTCTTAACTCCTCTTTTACAGAAAAAGAATCAAGTTCTAAAGATACTCTAATATCTTCAACATCAAAATCATTAAATTTATTTTTAACTATATCTTCGATATGATTAACAGTGATTAATTTTTTATTTTGAGCATAGTCATAATCGATTGTAAAGAAATATTGTTTCTTCAACTTTTCCCATAGATAAAATTTTATTGTCATACCACCAACTAAATTTAAATCATTATCAAAAACTGCAAATATTTTTGTGTTTTTATCTGGATTTTTTAAAAGAAGTTTTTCATCGACTACTTCTGAATTGCAAAAACCTTTTTTTCTTTCTCT
>JAKPCM010000129.1 GCA_029553255.1 Caldisericota bacterium
GTCCCGTTAGGAAATAAAAAATTGAATGAGATATATGAGAAAAGTAGAGAAAGTGAAAGAAATATAATAGAAGGCAAGTTTGGTGAATCAAAAAGAAGATATAGCCTTGGTAGGATAATGACTAAATTATCAAATACAACCACAACAGTAATATCTATGGTATTCATTGCAATGAATTTGAATAAAATAATCCGCAATATTTATTTTGTTTTTATTAGATTTTGCTTATTTTTTTCTAATTTTAGACTATTTTACGTATCTAATTTTAATCAAAAATACTTTTTCAGGAAAACCTACTTAGATTAAAGTAAATAATATAACAGGTTTTATCATAAATTCCACTCTAAAAATCATTAAAAAAGAGTTTAACTTAGTTATAAATATATACTTTTATTTATTTTTTTAGTAGAATTTAGAATAAATTTTTTCAATAGTATGTCTCAAATCCCACTACCTGATAACAATCGTTGTAGATTGCCTTGTAAAATGGCGTAGTGTTACCGGAAAAGTGGGATAATTCTCTACTCTTATTCCACTTTTTTATCTTTGTTAGTCTTAAAAATAACTTTAATGTTATTATACTGCATTTCATCTCAACTCCTGTAATCCCAAGTTTATCATACTCTTCTAAAAAAAGTAGGATAATTCTCCTCAATAAACACCCCATGCTGAAAAAATTAAGATCAGCATGGATCTTTTTCAAGAACCTATAATCCTGTTTTGACAGATAAACATGGATCCTACTATCTCCATCTATTCTTTCGTATTTATTCCCATCTTCTTCCCCAAAACAATATATTTCTTTTACTCTATTGGTATATATTTGCAAGATATATACAACAAGTCCAGAAATAGAGATGTTGAATTTTCTTGCAACATTTTCAAGTCTTCTTTTCATTGAGGAGTTAACTACAATATGTAATTCATGATCTACAGTATAGTTTTCTAAAATTTTACAAATGTTATTCATAAAAAAAATCCTCCTTAACATTATTATAAAAATTATTTTCTATATATTAATCACAAAATTTTTAAGAAAATCCTTTACAACTTTTAGAAAAAAAATTTAAAAATTTTTTTTTAAAAATAAAACTGCCCCCTTAATTATAATTTTCTTAAAAATTTTCTTGACTATTATTAAATAATTTATTAATTTCCTTATATATGAAAAGAATAATTATAATTCTAAATTTAATATTATTATTTTCTTTTTTTATTCATCCCAATTCAGTGGAAGAAAAGAAATATGAATTTGATTCATCTTTATTTAAAAAATATTCATCTAATGAGATAGATATTGATAAATTTCAGAAAAGAGACAAGGCTTTAGGAATTACGCATGCTGTATTTGCTGGGATTAGTTATGCAGGTTTTCTTGCCATTGATGCAATAGGGGCCGCCTTGTTGTATTATGCCTTTACTGATCCAGCCTCCACAAATTATAAGCCATTACAATATGCTCACATAGCTGTTGTTATACCAACTTTATTATCTTATGCAACATTTGTAACTCTTGCCTTTGTTAAATTAGGCCTAAAACTTAAAAATGGATTTAGCATAAAGAAGACTCATTTTGTTGCCGCAATTGTCTCTCTCTCTTTCTACTTTTTAGAAGTAGTTAGTATAATCTTATCAGCAGTATTTTTTACGAATAATTATCAGTATAAAGAATATGTTGGACTTGCTCATGGAATTGTCTGTGGGGCAGCCACTCTTTCTATTACTGTCTCTATTATAACAATTTTTTTATAAATTCTAATCACTATATATTTTGACAAAACTAAAAATTTTGACAAAAATTCACAATTGCTGAAAATGATTAAAATAATATTAGAGTTAACAACTATCAACTTTATTTCTGAGGTTAATTTCAGAGCATTATGATTGTGAAAATAATACATAAAATAAATCAATCTTTTTCTTCTAATCTTATTTCTAATTCTATAATGTGTCTTTTGTTTTTTTCTGAACTTTCTATTTGTTCGTTCTACCTGATTTGTAGTTCGTATTTTTGTCCAGAGCGATTTGTCAAACAACATATATGTAAACAACTCTTTATTTTCATAATATTTCTTTAACATTTCAACCACTTTTGGCAACTTTTCATTTACAATAGGGTCACTTATGAATAACCAGTATCTTTTTTCCGCCTCATTTATATTGTCAGAATCAAAAATATTCAAAAACTTTAAATATTTATTTCTTAATATTTTAAATTCTGACAACCCGTCCATAATCTTATTTATTTTAACCTTTTCTTCTTTATTCAAATCTCTTTTAAGAAAAAGATTTCTTTTTCTAAATAAAAATTGCTTTAATTTATTTCCACTACATTTTAACCCTCTTGGCAATAACTTTATTTTTATTTGATTACGGATTATTCTATGCCAATCAAGAAAATGTTTTATAGCATTTTTAATAAGATGAAAAATGCAGGTTTGAAGCAAAATATTGCTAAAAATCTGCTTTATCGTATTTATATACAAGGAAGAGGCATCTTTTGTGCAGGATATAACATCAAATCCTTCATTTTTTATCTTTTTAAGTTCATTCTCTATTATTTCATTAGTAGGTTTTCCATCACATATCTTTGTAGATATTATCGTATTCTTTACCAAATCAGTGGCAAATATGATGCCGTCTTTCTTATCATAAACCTCATCAATCCCCATATGTCCTGAAAATTTTTCTTTTGTCTCCTTTTCTATCTCTTTTTTTGATTCATCATCTATTTCTACAACACCAACCCAATTCCAGATAGTTGATGGAACCGATTTTAAATTGTAATTTTTTCTTGCATATTTTGACGCATA
>JAKPCM010000139.1 GCA_029553255.1 Caldisericota bacterium
AAAATTAATTGTTGGTGGATATACACTTGGAGATGGTAAAATACCAACAAGCATTGCTGATTCAGCTAATGTTAAATCTTTTGCATGTTTACCAAAATATCTTCGAGCTGCTGCTTCAACTCCATATGCTCCTGAACCAAAAAATATCTGATTCACATAATAGGTTAATATCTCCTCTTTTGAGTATATCTTCTCAAGTCTCAGGGCAAGAATCATCTCTTTGAACTTTCTTTCAAGTGTTACCTCTTTAGAGAGGAAGAGTTCTCTTGCAAGTTGCATAGTTATTGTAGATCCACCCTCAACTACCCTCTTTTCCTTAAAATTTATAATTGTTGCTCTAATCAAAGACTTAAAGTCAACGCCTTTATGTGAATAAAATCTTTCATCCTCACTTGCGATTAGTGCATTTATAAAATATTCTGGTAATTCATTTAAAGGAATGTTTATTCTATTTTCAATAAAGTAAACTGTTTTTATTAAATTACCATTTCTATCATAAATTTCTGATGATTCTGGAGGGTCGAACTGTATCTCCTCTATTTTTGGTAAAAATGTGATTATATATTTGTAATATGAAAATGCATATATGAAAATTGAAGAGAATAAAAATATGATAATAATTAAAAAAATTAAAATTACTCTTTTTTTATTAAAACTCTTTTTACTATTTTTTCTTTTTTCTCTATTTTTAGAGACTATCTTTCTTGGGTAAAACAAATGGTTTATTTATCTCAATTGGTTCAACTTTAATTTTTAATATCTCTCTTATATCTTTTGGTAAAAGAAAAAGTTTTATATGTGTTTCACCATCATAGAATTTTAATTCACCCTCAACTCTTTCATTTATTCTTTTTTCAATTTCCTCTTTACTAAATTCCTTTGGATTAAATTTATTTGAAGATAAAATATAACTCCAGGTTGTATCAAAACTTGGAACATAAGAGTAATATGAAAAAACATTCTCAAAAATCTCTTTTAATGTCCAGAAAATTTTCCTATGCATTTCATAAGTTACACATCTTAACATCGATGCTTGTATAGAAAAAACCCCATCGACTTTCAACTTTTTATATAAATCATAAAGGAACTCCTTTGTGTATAGAAGACAAGAACTACTTCCTTCGAATGGTTCAGTAACATCTTCTATTATAACATCAAAGGTTTCATCTTGAATATCTTTAATAAATTCTCTTGCATCTTTTATAATTAATTTAACTTTATCAGAAAAAAAACTTCCTTTATGCCATTCAGAAAGGTACTCTTTTGCAAAATTTATCATCTTTTCATCTATATCAACCATAAAAACTTCTTTAACTGTTTTATGTTTAAGAACTTCCCTTAAGGTTGCACCTTCGCCCCCTCCAATTATTAAAACCTTTTCTGGATTCGGGTGAATTATTAAAGAGGGGTGAACTAATGATTCATGGTAAATGTATTCATCTTTTTCTGAAGATTGGACATCTCCATCAATAATTAACATTTTTCCATAAAATGGTGACTTCAATATCTCAATTCTCTGGAAATCTGTTGTCTTACTAACTAAATATTCTGTAAATCCATGAAGATGTTTTTCGGTTAGTTCAAAATTATCTTGAAACCACATCCAGTTTCTCAATTTTACCTTCACCTTTATGAAGCTCTTTTTGGCTCAATTTATGTTTATATAAACCATTTTCAAACTCACCCCTTGAAAGAGTAGTAATAAATACATCTTTCGCTTTAAAACTATCTATAATATAGTCACAAGCTTTTTGTGGCTTTGTATTCAAGCCACATGTATATATATCCAACGCAGCATAAGAGTGTTCAGGCCAAGTATGTACTGATAGGTGTGATTCTGAAATAACAACTACTCCACTTATTCCTTGTGGAGAAAACTTATGAAAAACTACCTGAAGAATCTCAGCATTAGCTCTTATTGCTGCCTCAGTCAATGTTTTTCTAACTTCTTCCAAATTATTAATTATATCTGGATCACATCCAGATAACTCTAAAATAAAGTGGACGCCTTTTGTCTCCATTTCACCTCCCTCCTAAGGTGTATAGAATATATAAAAAAATAAAACATATTGTTCAATCTTAACTTTAAATAAATAGCAAATCTATTTATAAGATAAATTTAAAATTTGTCAATACCTTTTGACTCTTTTTTTTATTTTTTTTGATTTTTTTTGAAAAATATTTTTAAATTTAAAAAAGATTTGGATTGAATTAATTAAATCTGTTAAATTTCGACAATAAAAAAATTTTTTTATAATAGAATATATCATTAAAAGACAAAGTTTGAATTTTTTAAAAAAATATAATTTAATAAAACTTGTCTATTCATTTTAATTAGAGGATAATTTTATTGTTATAAATAAAACATTTAAAATATATTAATTTATAATATTTATGAACCCTCTTTTTATATTAATAATTTAGTTTACAAAAACAGACAGCCTACTTTTGTAAACTATTATGAGTGATTGATTTTAGCTTATTATTATTATATAATTTAAAAAATTTTTGGGGAGTCGTCCAATGGTAGGACAATGGACTCTGGATCCATTGATCGGGGTTCGAATCCCTGCTCCCCAGCCAT
>JAKPCM010000141.1 GCA_029553255.1 Caldisericota bacterium
TTTAAGTGCTTCTCAAGAATAGCAATCATAATTGAAACACGAGTAAAATCTATACCAACACTAACTCTTTTGGGCTGTGGATAATATGTTGGAATTACTAAGGTTTGCACCTCAACAAGCAAAGGTTTCTGACCAGTTTCAATTACAGGTACGACAATACTTCCTGGTATTTCTTTATCTCTTTTTGTCAAAAAAAGTGTTGAAGGATTTTTTACCTCTTTTAACCCCTCTTCTTCCATCGTAAAAATTGCAAGATCTTGCGTAGAACCAAATCTATTCTTTTTACATCTTAATATTCTATATAATTGATACCTCTCTCCCTCAAGATACATAACTGTATCGACAATATGTTCAAGCATTTTTGGACCAGCTATATCTCCCTCTTTCGTTATGTGACCAACTATTAAACCAGTTATATTGTTTTCTTTAATTAAATTAGTTATTACATCCATTATGTATCTAACCTGAGAAGGGCTACCTGAAGATGAATCTATGTTTTCAGTTTTAATAACCTGTATTGAATCAATTATAAAAACATCAGGTTTAATATTATCAATTACATCTAAAATATTTTGGATGTCATTTTCGTAAATAAAAAAAAGATTTTCTGGTATCTCTTTAACTAATCTTTTAATTCTTGAAGAAATTTGTAAAATCGATTCTTCTCCTGAAACATATAAAACTTTTTTTTCTTTTGCTATATTCAAAGCAATTTGAAATAATAGTGTTGTTTTTCCAATTCCTGGTTCTCCTGAAATTAATGTTAATGAACCTTTCATTAATCCACCACCAAGAATTTCATCTAATTCTGTAAAACCAGTAGAGATTCTTGAATAATCTTCTGGTTTTATTTCTTTTAATTTGAAATCTATATTATCAAATTTATCAAAGGTTTTTTTGGTTTGTCCAATCTCCTCAAAAGAATCCCAAGAGCCGCAATTTGGACATTTTCCTATTTTAATAAATGATTCATACCCACATTCCTTGCATCTATATTTAATATCCTTTTTACTCAAATTAATCCGCCAAGTGTAGTTTTAAGATAGTCACTTCTCAATTTATCTATTTCTTCATCAATTGTTGTATTAAATTCTATTTTCATAAGATTTGGTCTGATTTTAAATATAAGTTGATTAATTAAATTCACAGGAACATTTAACAATTTTTCTATAGCTCCAACTCTTAACCATGATAAAATTTCGTTAGCCTCATCAAGATCTATTTTATTTGAATATTTAATTACTCCTACAGATCTTCCTATTTTATCTAATATTTCAGATCTGTTTTTATCCATTATATTCTTCCTTTCTTCTCTTTCAATTCTTATTATTTCATTTCCAAATCTTAATATCGTATTTAATATATCTTCTTCGCTTTTACCAAGAGTTGTTGAGTTTGAAATTTGATATAAAGATGAAACTGGATTACTTCCTTCACCAAAAGAACCTTTAAAGGATATAGAAAATTTAGAGCTGTCAGATATAATGTCCCTAATCTTACCACTATAATTTAAAAATGGTAAATGACAGAGTATAGATATTCTCAATCCAGTACCAAGATTTGTTGGACATGTTGTGATATAACCAAAGTCGTTTCTATAGGAAAAATCAAGATAATCTTCTAATTTGTCTACAATTTTATATATAAAAGTAATTACATCCTTTATAGAAAAACCTTCTTTTAAGCATTGAATTCTCAAATGATCTTCTTCATTAATCATAATTGATATTTCTCCATCATCATCTATGAAAAAATATTTATAATAGGGATCTTTTATAAAGAGAGGAGATAGCATATGCAATTCAACAAGAGCGTTTCTCTCTAAATCATTCAAATCTAACAAATTGTAGCCAGTTAAATTAAATTCTGAAATTAAATTTGATTTTTTAAAGGCATCTAATATTTTATCAATAATTAATTTTTTTTCATCTATCGATGCACTTGTGGGAAATTTTATATTATCAATATTTCTTGCAATTCTTATCCTGCTACTTATAATTACATCACTAACAATGCCATAGTTATTTATCCATTTTGGTAAATTTCTAATTATTGATTTTATCATCTTTTATTAACTTATTGATTTTATCTCTAATTTTTGCAGCATCTTCATATCTTTCTTCTTCAATTGCATATTCAAGTTCTCTTTTTAACCTTTTTATTTCACTTTCCAATGAGGTATCAAGAGTAAATTTTTCTCCCTTTTTCTTTCCAATATGTTTAAAATTGCCTTGCAAGTTTAAAAGTATAGGTTTCAATTCATCTTTAAATGTTTCATAACAATTAGGACATCCTAAATAGCCACTTTTTTCGAAATCAACAAACTTTAAATTACAAACTGGACAACTTTTCTCTTTCTTCTCTTCTTCAACCATTCCAGGCATCATTTCTAAGAATTTCTTTAAAATATTTTCATCATAAGGTATGTTTAATTCTTTTAATATTCCTTTTATACCAAGCTTGGATATACATATATTACATATGTATAAATTTTTCTTTTCTGAATTAATTACTTCTGTCACATAAATAGTAGCTTCTCTCTTCTTACATATATCGCAAAGCATCATTGCACCTCTAACTTAATTTTATCACAATATTATACTTATTCTTTTTTTAGTCTTTTCTTTACCTAAGAGTTCAATTAAAATAAAAAGGCCGGGGGATACATATTTACCAGTAAGTAAATATCTAAGTGGTTGTGCAATCTCTTTTAAAAGAATATTTTTTTCTTTTAAAATTTTATTTATATGACTCTCAATTAGAGAACTTTCAAATGGTTCAATATCATCTATTATATCGATAAAATCATTTATAAAATTTATAAAATTAATATTGTTTTTTATATTTTTTAGTTCTTGTTGGTTATATTCTGGCTGTTTATAAAAATATATTGTTAAATCTTTTATATCACCTAAAACTTTTATATTTGGTTTTATTTCTCTCAAAATTTTCAATAATTTATCTCTATCTTCACTTTTTAAATCATTTGGTATAAAGCTAAATGCCTTATTAAACAATTCTTCATCTGATAAATTTCTTATATAATAACTGTTTAACCATTTTAATTTATCATGATCAAAAATAGGTGAACTTTTTGATATTTTTGACAATGAAAATTCTTCTATCATCTCATCTATTGTAAATATTTCTTTGTTATCTTTTATAGAAAATCCGATTAAAAAAAGATAATTTAAAATGGCTTCTGGTAAAAAACCTTCATTTTCGAACTCTTCAATTGATACCGAGCCATGTCTTTTAGACAATTTCTCTTTATCCTTACCTAACATTAATGGAAGATGTCCAAAATATGGAATCTCTTTGTTTAATGCTTTATATATAAGAATTTGTTTATGTGTATTTGATAAATGGTCCTCTCCTCTTATTACATGTGTTATTCTCATTTCAACATCATCAACAACACATGAAAAATTATAAACAGGTGTTTTATCGTTCCTTATTATAATAAAATCATCAAGAATATTATTTTCAAAAATAATTTCTCCTTTTATTAAATCATTAAATCTAACTAATCCTGGTTCAACATTAAATCTATAGACAAACTCTTCACCTTTTGAAATTTTATCTATTCTCTCTTTATCTGAAAGATATTTACACCTTTGGGAATATTTATAAGGTTTACCATTTTTTTTAGCCAACTCTTTCTCTTTATCAATTTCCTCTTTTTTACAAAAACAGGGGTAAACTGCTTCTTTTTCAATTAAATAATTGAGATATTTTATATATAATTCTGATCTTTCACTCTGAAAGTATGGACCTTCATCCCAATTTATATTTAACCATTTTAAACCAGAAATTATTGCATTTTTGGATTCCTCTGTAGACCTAACTTTATCTGTATCTTCAATTCTTAATACCAAAATACCATTTTCCTTTTTTGCTAAAAGATAATTTATGAATGCTGTTCTTACACCACCAATATGTAAAGAGCCAGTAGGAGAAGGAGCAAATCTAACTCTTATCTTTTCCATTCTTTACACTCCTTAATAAAATCACAATATTTACAAAATTCATTTTCTTTTTTATAAACATTATTATTTAAAATGTTATTATTCACATTTAATATTGTTTTAATAGTTTCTTTTGATATATTGTTATTAAAATTAAGATAAATTTTTTCATCCTTATCAAGAGAGAGATAATAAATTATTATATTTTTAGGATATTTTTT
>JAKPCM010000155.1 GCA_029553255.1 Caldisericota bacterium
TTTTTTATTTCTTTTTATTCCATCAGCTCCCCATGTTCCCCATTGTTTAAAAAAGAAAGGCACATTTTGTTTTTTGCATTGTAAATAGATTTCATTTACCCATTCGTGTTTTATTAGTCTAGCTCTATTACCTGACTCACCACCTACTATTACCCAATCAATATTTGTTAAATCAATTTTCCCAACCGAACCAATCAAAGGTTCAAATGAAACGAATTTTATTGTTGCATTTATTTTTCTCAAAATATCAATACGATAAGTATATGATTCATTCTCAACAGTTACACCAAGCCACACATTTTCTGGTACATTATGATTTTGAAAATATTCAAACATGTTTTCAGCTCTTTTTGTTAAAATTTGATATGTATGTTGTGGTGTTTTATTGATAATGTCAAAAATTTGATCTAAATATTCATCGGGCATATCATCGTGAAACAAATCACTCATTGAGTTTACAAAGAATTTTTGTGGTTTTTTAATTTTTAATGGTTCATTCAGGCGATGTGGTAAGATTTTAAATTTGAATCCATCTTTATAATCTTCCATCCCCATAGCTTGTAACCTTTTAGCAAAAGATTCTGCATAGCAATATTTGCAACCTTCAGATATTTTGCTGCATCCCTTGCTGGGATTCCAGACTCTGTCTGTCCATTCTATTTTTGTGGTGTTCATTTTTTTATTATAATTTGACTTGCAATATTTTTTGCTGTTTTATTGTTAGATGCAAAAACAAAATGATATATTGGCACATTGCGATTATTGTATAAAACTAATGGTTTTTCTGTTACATAATCCCAAATTGTTTTTAATCTTTTAATATACAATTCAGCTATTTTTTCAATGGCATTATGAACCTTATGATTAATTTCTATTTCACCAAATAATGTATTTTCTTTTTTACTCTCATAGAATTCCTTTTGTATTTCATCTCTTGTTATTCCAAAAAAACTTTCAAGTTTATTAATATTTTTAAGATTTCCTTGTCTATCTAATAACCTATTAATTATAACACCACTTGGCAGTAGTATCCATACATCTACTCTTTTATTTTTAAATTTTTCTATACTTTCCCAATTTAATTGCATGCCAAATGGATCAAGTAATATAAGGGCTACTTTAGAATTATCTAAATAATTACTAAATTCAATCAATGCAGCATTAATGTCTTTTTGCCAAAATACATATTTCGATTTTTCATCAAAATGTGGTTCTATTTTAGTTTTTAATTTATTTAGTGCATTTTCATCTGTATCAATAAAATAGTATTCATCAAATTTTTTATCAAGTTTTACTACTCTTTCTGCTGATCCTTTATAAACTTTTATTTCAGATTCATCAATATTTAATTCTGAAAACGAAAGAGTATCTTGATCTTTAGTGAAAAATCTGTCACCACAACCAGCAAAACCGTCAATATAAATTATTGTTTGTGGCCATCCATTGAATTTTCTTCTTTGATTTAACATTATTGTTAAATACGCATTTACATATTTTTCAAAAGCTTGTAATTTTTGTTCTGTCCATGAACCGCCCCAACTTTTATCTATTTTTTTCATCAAAATAATTTTTTACTAAATTACTAACTTTTTTAGATTAAAATACAGCTTTTTAAGAATTCGTTTAATAAATAAAATCTGAAATAAAAGATGCAAATAAATCATTATCTAAATAATTAATATATTTGCATAAAACATAAAATCATGGCTGAAATAGAAATTTTTTTAGAGATAATAAGAAAAACTATAGATGATGGACTAAATAGAGAGAACTATGCTAT
>JAKPCM010000158.1 GCA_029553255.1 Caldisericota bacterium
AATATATAAATTATCTTTTACAAAAAACTCTTTTGATTATTTTAATAGATGTGATTATACAAATATAATAACCCTCGGGTTTTTAATTAAATTAATTGATATTATTAAAGAAGATTCTGTAATAAAATCCTTAGAAAAATTTAAAAAGGATTTAGATAATAATAAAAAGGCATTTTTTATAGGTATAAATTTGTATAATAATTCTTTAATTAAAAAGGAGGTTTAATTTGTTTGAAAAGATTCATCATATAGGAATTGCAGTAGAAAATTTAGAAGATAGTATGAAATTTTATGAAAATAGCTTTAATTTTAAAATTCAATTTATAGAAGAATTGAAAGAAAATAAAGTAAAAGTTGCAAGTTTCAAAATAGGTGATGTTAATATTGAATTACTTGAACCCTTAACCGATGATTCTCCAATTAAATCTTTTCTTAATAAAAGAGGAGAAGGAATTCAACATATAGCATTTCTTGTAAAAGATATATATAAAACTTTAGAAGAATTAAAAGAAAAAGGTGTTTCTTTAATTGATGAAAAACCAAGATACGGTTCGCATAAT
This sequence comes from Caldisericota bacterium, assembly GCA_029553255.1. Classification (GTDB taxonomy): domain Bacteria; phylum Caldisericota; class Caldisericia; order B22-G15; family B22-G15; genus JAAYUH01. The sequence continues at coordinate 561 of JAKPCM010000158.1, forward strand.
ACAAAGATAGCTTTTATACATCCAAAAAGTACATTTGGTGTATTAATTGAACTTGTAGAAGAATGAAAAAGATATTTACATTTTTATTCATATTTATTTTTTCTTTACCATTTATAAAAGTTGATAAATCTCTTTTTGTTATTGTTTATGAAAAAGAAGATGATTTTTTAGTTTTTCCTGTAGCAATTGGCAATAATCAAACAAATACTAAAGAAGGGGTTTTTAAAATAACTGGTAAAAGTATAAATCCGAAATGGTATTTTGATAACAAAATCTATCCTCCATATATTGAAAATAAAGAAAATGCACTTGGAATTAGATGGATAGCGCTTTCTTGGATTACTTATGGAATACATGGAACAAATGACCCCTTTTCAATTGGAAAAAATGTATCTTTAGGTTGTGTAAGATTACAGAACGAAGATGTTAAAGTTTTATATGAAAAGGTAAATGTAGGTGATGAAGTTTTAATATATTCTTCAGAAATAGACGAAGATTTATCAAAATCAATTTCATTATTATTAAATTTTTATGATTTAAAAAAATTTATCATTAGAGAAGGTCATTAATTGGAGGAAAAAATGGATTTAAATTTAATTAAAGATTTAGTTTTTGTTGAAGGTGTTTCAGGTTTTGAATCTAAAATAAGAGGAAAAATAAAAAATGAAATTGAAAAATCAAAACCTGATGATATAAAAATAGATAATCTTGGAAATTTAATTGCTATAAAAAAAGGTAAATCAGACAATTTTATTTTATTTGTAGCCCATATGGATGAATTAGGACTTGTTGTTTCAGCAATCGATGAAGATGGTTTAATCTCTTTTAAAAAGATTGGTGGAATTGATGACAAAATTTTACCATCAAGATTTTTCAGAATTTTAGGTTCAAAAGGTGAAGTTGTAGGAGTTACAGGATTATTACCTCCTCATTTGTCAATAGATAACAAAACATCTGAAAATACCATTCCTTGGTACAATCTAAAAATTGATATTGGAGCAAAATCTAAATCAGAAGTCTTAGAAAAAGGAATTGAAGTTGGAACTCCAATAGTTTTCCAAAAAGAGTTTTATACTAATGATGATTTAATTATTTCAAGAGGTTTAGATGATAGAGTTGGGGTTTATATTTTGACAAAAATTCTTGAATTTTTTAAAGAAAAAAAACCATATAATAACATAATTATAGCATTTACAGTTGAAGAAGAGATAGGACTTAGAGGTGCTTCAGTTTTAGCAAACAATTTCAATCCAGATTTTGTTATTGCTATAGATTCTATGTCTTCTACAGATATCTATAACACTCCATCTATTTATAAAAATTCTATTAATTTAGGATTTGGACCAGTGATAAGAAAAGTTGATGCAAGAATGATTGTAAATGAAGATGTTTTTGATTTTGTAAAAAATGTAGCAGATAAAGGTGAAATTCCTTATCAGATAGGAGTTAGCGGGGGTTCAACAGATGCAAGTATTATAGAAATATCTAATAAAGGATATAAGTCGGTTCCTTTATGTGTTCCAATTAGATATACACATTCAACTGTTGAAATTTGTTCTATAAATGATATTGAAAATTTAATTTCTCTGAGCATAGAAATAATACAAAATAAATTAGAACTTTTATGATCAATGAAGAATATGTTAATGAAATTTTAAATATATATAAAGATATAAAAGATAAAATTGAAAAAAGATTAAAAGAGTTTAAAGATTTATGGAATAGAGGTAATCACGAAGAGTTAATTGATGAGTTAATTTTTTGTATTTTAACTCCACAATCAAAAGCAAAAATATGTTTTCAAGCTACACTTAATTTCAAAAATATTAATTATAATTCTGATGATATTTTGAATTGTTTAAAAGGAGTGAGATTTAAATATAAAAAAAGTGATTATATAAAAAATATTTTAAAAATTTTTAATGAAAAAGGTTCTTTAAAAAATAAAATTCAGAGTTTCAATTCAATTTTTGATTTAAGAGAGTGGCTTGTCAAAAATATAAAAGGATTAGGATATAAAGAGGCTTCACATTTTTTAAGAAATATTGGTTTTGGTGAAAATTTAGCAATTCTTGACAGACATATTTTGAAAAATCTATATAGAATTGGTATAATTGAAAATATACCTTCTTCTTTATCTAAAAAAAGTTATCTTGATATCGAAAATAGAATGAGATTGTTTGCAAAAGAAATTAATATACCTTTAGAACATTTAGATTTTGTTCTTTGGTATAAAGAGACAGGAGAAGTTTTTAAATGAAAAAAGAAGAATCAACAATTGATAAATTAAAAAAAAGTTTAAAGGAAAAAGGAATTAGTCCTTCTATCCAAAGATTAAAAGTATATGAATATATGCTATTACATAGAAACCATCCATCTGTTGACATGATATATGAAGGTATTAAAGATGAAATACCCACTTTATCTAAAACAACTGTTTATAATATATTGAAACTTTTTATTAAGAAAAATTTAGTTAAGGCAATAACAATAGAGGGAAATGAATTAAGATACGATGCGTATACAAAACCACATATCCATTTTAAATGCATAAAATGTGGTAATATTTATGATTTTGAAATAGATGATGAAATTTATAACAAAAAAGAGATAGATGGAAATAAAATTCTTGAATGTAATATTTATCTATCAGGAATTTGTAAAAATTGCTTGAAAAATAATAAAAATTTAATATAATATAATTATTACAATTTTGTTTTAATTATAGGAGGTTATATGATGGATTTAAATGTTTTATTTCAGTCAGGTGACTGGAAGGGTGAAAAGCATGTTCCCTATATAGAAGTTGAAGGGGAATTAAAAAAGGGCGAACTATTTAATGTTAATGTGATGGTTGGAAAAGAGATACCACATCCAAATACAACTGAACATCATATAAGATGGATTTCATTATATTTTCATCCAGAAGGAGAAAAATTTCCATATGAAATTGGAAAAGTTGATTTTAATTCCCATGGAGAATCTACTCAAGGTCCAAATACAAGTACAATATATACTCATCCAAAAGTTATTTTTACAATGAAAACTGAAAAAAGTGGTAAACTTATTGCTTTTTCATATTGTAACATACATGGTTTATGGAGTAATTCTATAGATATTAAATTATAATTTAGGAGATAGAAAATGAAAAAGATGACTGAAAATTTTTTAAAAGAAGCTTTCGCTGGTGAATCTATGGCGCATATGAAATATTTAATCTTCAGTGAAATTGCTGAAAAGGAAGGATATTCAAACATTGCAAGACTTTTTAAAGCAATTTCGTATGCTGAACAAGTGCATGCTACAAATCATTTTAAAAACCTTGGAAATATAGGTAAAACAAATGAAAATTTACAGAGTAGTATAGATGGAGAAACATTTGAAGTGGAGGAAATGTATCCTGTTTATAATAATACAGCAAAATTACAGGAAGAAAAGGGTGCAGAAATATCAACACATTATGCACTTGAAGCTGAAAAAATTCATTCTGAATTGTATAAGATGGCAAAGGATTTAGCTGAAAAAAATAAAGATATCGAGAAAGAAGATATTTATATTTGTCCTGTATGCGGTTTTACACATATAGGTGAACCTCCTGATAAATGTCCAGTATGTGGTGCGCTAAAAGATAAATTTAAAAAATTTTAAATATAAAAAGGAGATTTTATGGATTTAACAATTTTATTTAAAATAAGTTATGGACTTTATATTATAAGCTCATTTAAAGATGATAAATTTAATGGTCAAATTGCAAATACTGTTTTTCAGGTAACATCAGAACCACCGAGAGTGGCCGTATGTATTAATAAAAATAACCTCACTCATGAATTCATTGAAAGCAGTAAAATTTTTACAGTTTCGATTTTATCTAAAGAAACACCAATGACATTAATAGGACAATTTGGATTTAAATCTGGAAGAGACATTGATAAATATCAAGGAGTTAATTATTATATTGGACAATCAAAAGCACCTATTGTAAAAGATTTTACTGTTGGTTTTATTGAATTAAATGTGATTAATGAAATGGATGCCGGTTCTCATACAATATTTCTTGGTGAAGTAATCGATTGTGGGAAATTTAATGATGATGAACCTTTAACTTATGCTTATTATCATGAAGTTAAAAAGGGTAAATCCCCTAAAAATGCACCAACTTAT
>JAKPCM010000025.1 GCA_029553255.1 Caldisericota bacterium
AAAGCACAAATATTTGTTAAAGAAATTGATAGAAGATGTAGGCAGGATGCTTAATTTAGCTTCATCAGATCGGCAAGCGTGGTATGTATATATGGAGTTGAGATTAAATCCAATATTAATTTTAAAAGATTAATCTTTTACTTGCCCCTACCCTTTTTTCAAATCCCCTTTTTTTCATATTTTTGAAAAAAATTTCCTCTCTCAAAATATTTTTTATGAATCTCTCTATTATAATCCCCCTTTTTAATGAAGAAAATACTATCACTATTCTTTTAGATAAATTAATTTCTTTATCTTATCCCTCATTTATTAGTAATGTTGAAATAATCATAGTCGATGACTGCAGCACTGATACTTCTCATAATATAGTTTCTGAATTTATTAGTAATAATACTTTTAAAATTAAATTAATTTCAAATCCAGTAAATAGAGGTAAAGGGTATGTCGTTAGACAAGGAATTAAAGCAGCTATTGGTGATTTGATTTTAATTCAAGATGCAGATTTAGAATTAGATCCTAATGATATACCTAAAATGTTAAATGCTCTGAATGAATTGAACATAGATTTTGTGAATGGTAGTAGATATTTGCCTGGTATAGTGCGTCCTTTGCCATCTTTTAGAAGATATATGGGAAATAGATTATTTACTTTACTAACTTCTTTTTTGATAAATGTTAAAATTTCTGATGTGGCTTGTGGATATAAACTTTTCAAAAAAAATTTGCTTGACAAAATAAGTTTAAAAGAAAATGGTTTTGGTTTTGAAGCTGAGCTTATCATAAAAACTATGCGTATAAATCCTACCAAAGTTGCTGAGGTTCCCGTGCAATACATTCCTCGGACTATTAATACAGGCAAAAAATTGAAAAATAGACATGCTTTTGGTATATTATGGGTAATTTTGAAATATGGACTTTTTAGATTCAAATGATGAGTGTTAAAAGTTTCAAAATACATAAAATCGAGTTTCACATTGATAAAATTGTAATTTTTTTTATAATTACATTGATGTG
>JAKPCM010000063.1 GCA_029553255.1 Caldisericota bacterium
CAATATCACTTTTATATTTTATTAGTTTCTCAATATACTCATTAAAAGGAAATTTTTCATCTATGCTTGAAAGAGACTCTATATATTAAAATTATATTTATGATAGCCAAAGTATATAGGAGGTTTATAAATGAATGATATCTTAGAAATAATCAAATCGAGAAGAAGCATCAGAAACTATAAAAATGAAAAAATAAAAGATGAAGAAATTTTAAAAATCGTTGAAGCAGGAAGATGGGCACCTTCTGCGAGTAACAATCAACCATGGAGATTTATTATAGTTCAAAATGTAGAATTAATAAAGAAAATTGGAGATGCGTGTAAAATATTAACAATTAACTCCTTTGTTGAAAAAGCACCCCTTATCTTTATTATATACACTGAAAAAAAACATAGATGGGTTGAATTAGATTGCGGTATTTGTGCAGAAAATATGATGCTTGAAGCACATTCAATAGGAATAGGCAGCTGTTTTGTAGGAGCATTTAAAGAAAACAAAATCAAAGAAATTATAAATTTACCAGAAGATTTCAATGTTGTTGGATTAATAACATTTGGATATAAAGAAAATGAAAAAGAGCCAACACTTAGGTTGGATTTGAAAGATATTGTAAAATATGATTTCTATACAAAGGACAAGACAAAAATTGTGTCAAAGAAAAGTATAAAATCTGGCTTTCTTTCCATAATAAGCACTTTTTTCAAAAAAAGATAAATGTAAATTCAACAAAATTAATTTACATTTCTTTATTTTAAGATTTATTCAAATCTTTTTAAATAATTTTTATATAACTCTTGACAAAATTAAAAAAATATATTAATATTATTAAAGTTAAACTAAATTTTATTTAGGAGGTTTGAATGAAAACATTAGAATTAGAAGAGAAAGATGCTTTGGAGCTGTTAAAGATTGAGAATTTAAAAGAAATGAGAATTATGAAAGAAATTGACATTGAAAGACTAAATAAATTCATTAATAATCCTATAATTAATGAAGGGAAAGGTAAATTATTATCGCCATTAAAAGTTTTTAAATAAAGGAGGAAAAATATGAAAAGATTACCATCAAGATGTCCATCGTGTGGAGAGTTATTAAAAATAACTGAATTAACATGTGAAAAATGCAAAACTGTTGTAAAAGGATCTTATCCTTTAAATAAATTTTTAACTTTAGATCAACAGGAAGAGGAATTTCTACTTGTTTTTCTCTTATCAAAAGGGAATTTAAAAGAAGTACAGGAAAGATTGAATATTTCATATCCAACCGCAAAAAATAGACTTGAAGAACTCTTGTTATCATTAGGCTTAACAGAAACAAAAAAAGAGTATAAAGAAGAGAATGTCATTAAAGAAGATAAAATTTTAAAGATAGAGGAGATCTTAGAAAAAATAGAAAAAGGAGAAATTACTGGCGAAGAAGCAATAGAAAAAATGAAGGAGGTTAAAAATGAAAGAGGAGATGATTAAAAAAATAGAAAAACTTTTTTCTGATGGAAAGATAACAGAGGATGTAAAAGAGAGACTTTTAATAGAGATTGAAGATATTGAAAACAAAAATTATGAAGAGAAATTTAAAAAATCTTTTAAAAATATTGAGATAGAATTTGTCTCTGAGGATTTAGAAATAGAAGGAAGAGATGATATAAATGATATCATTTTTGAAAAGGGAAGGGAAGGATTAGATATAGAGGAAAACAATGATAAATTAATAATTAAATCTAAAAATAGAGGAGTACATATAAACGTTTTTGGAATTAAATTAGGAGATGGAAATTTTATTGAAAAAGCAAAAATTATTATACCAACTAAGAATAATTTAATTATTGATAATATATCTGGAAATATAGAAATAAGAAACATTAATGGTAATTTAAAACTTAAAACAGTTAGCGGGGATATTCAAATTGAGAATATTAATGGCGATGTTGATTGTTATACAATAAGTGGTGATATAAAAATAGATAATATAAAAGGAGAATTCAATGTTGTCTCTAAATCAGGAGATATTAACATTAGAAATATTGAAAAAGAAGGTATTATAAAAACATATTCAGGTGATATAGAAATCAAATATGGAAATTTCAACAAATTATTATCATCAACTTTTAGTGGTGATCAAAGTTTAGACAATATAAATATAAATGAATCGATGGAAATTAAAACAATGTCAGGAGATATAGATTTAAGTTTATTAACAAAAGATATTAAAATTACAATTGAAACTAAATCTGGTGAAGGTTCAATCAATTATGAAGGTAAATTGACAAATATAAATAAAGGAGAGATTTCATTTGGAGAAGGAGATAAAACTCTCTTTGTAAAAACTTTAAGCGGTGATATAAATATAGATATAGATTAATCGATATGTTTTAATTTTTTCGAAATATAAAGTAGATTATCAACATATTTTAACACGTTGAAAAAGAGAAAATCGTCATCATAAGATTTTTCAGGATTTTTATTAGTTATATCTATATAAAAATCTTCAAAACTTAAATAACCATAAGATAGATTTAATTTATAATTTTTTGAGAAATTATTAAATTCTTCTTTGAATTGTGAATTTATTCTATTCATAACTATTTCTACATCATTTGGTGGAAAATCTGGTAAGATTATTATAAACTCATCACCTCCGTATCTAAATAAATAATCAACTTTTCTAATATTTTTCTCAAGAATTTTACCAACTTTTATGAGAAGTTGGTCACCTTCAAGATGTCCTAAGTTGTCATTTATCATTTTAAAATTATCAATATCAATCATAATTAGTTGAAAATTAATTTTTCTTCTTAGGAAAATATTTATTTGATATTTCAATATTTCTTCAAGTTTTCTTCTGTTATATAGAGATGTTAAATAATCTTTTACAGATATATCTTCCAATCTCCTGTTTAATTCATTAATCTCATTGAATAGATGGTCCTTTTCAGTGATTGTTGAAACAATTTTAGATAATATTTCAATATTTGTAACATCTGATTCAGAAAATTTGTTTGGTTTTTTTGAATCAACATTTAATATAGCGATAACTTCGTCTTTATAAATAATCGGAGATCCAATATAAGATCTTACATTTTCTATTTTAATCCAATAAGAAAGTTTATAAACATCGTCAATTTTCATAACACTCTTTTTTTCTCTAATTTTCTCTAAATTTACAGGTTTTGTTAAATTCAATTTCTTTTCAATGTCTTTTATGACATTATCATCAAAATTTTCCCACGC
>JAKPCM010000065.1 GCA_029553255.1 Caldisericota bacterium
TACCACTCCCTCTGGATTTTCAAGATTTGGATCAATGTTTTTTAAATTTTTTAGTTCAAAAGTGAATCTTGCATTTTTATGTGAAGGGTCAATCTCTTTTCCGTCTTTATCCTTTTTTCCTTTAAACCACTCACCAGAGTGGTTATATCCCCTTTCTGGAACTTCTCCATCTTTGCCTATCCAATAAATTGAACCATCTGGAAGTTTCAAAACATTAGAAAATATCACTTCATAAGGAGAATTCAATACTTCCCATATATATGGATCATCTTTTGAATTAATTCCCATAATAATTCCAAACATACCTTTTTCAAAATTTGCTGCTCTTGCTTCTCCATTAACATTTTTTATAAGTGCTATATCATCACCTACAATTCTTTCACCAACAAGTGTCGCAGTTGATGTCTTACCACAAAGAGATGGAAAAGCACCAGTTAAATATGTTACCCTTCCGTTTAATCCATTCACTCCCATTATAAGCATATGTTCTGTAAGCCAACCCTCTTTTGATGCTTTTTTAATAGCAAGCCTTAAGGCAAGTTTTTTTAATCCTATCGAATTTCCTCCATATTGAGTGTTTAATGAATAAACAATGTTATTGTCAACATCAATATACACTCTTCTATTTTCTATGTTTTTACTTATTTTATTCTCTGTTAGCTCTCCCTCTGAATGGACGAATCTAAAAAATTCATCACCATCTTTCATTTTAAGAAAATCATCATATCCATCTCTATATAATAGGTTCTCTGAATGAGCAACATATGGTGAATCTGTTATTTGAATACAGGGGAGGGTAAAAATTGAGTTTTTTGGTCCGAGTGTTTTAAAAAGAATGTAAATTTCTCTTCCTTTACTCATATCTTTCATTAAAATATTCAACTCTTTTTCTGCTTCTTCTCTTAAGATCAAATTTAATGAAGGGTCGAGGTCAGTATTTTCTGATACAACAAATTTTGTATTTTTTTTATCTCTTCCCTGGTCATAATAACCATCAAAATGTATTGTATGATTTTGAATTTTTAATTTTTCTTCTTCCTTCTCTTCAATTGCTTTTCTTTTTATGTATTCTCTATCAGAATCATTTCCAATATTAACATAAATAGTTTTAGGATTTAAAATTTCTACATATTTTTTAATGAAGAGAAAGACATCTTTATTCTTAATTTTAGATAATCTTTCTAAATTTTCTTTGCTGAGTTTGTCTTTAAAAGAAAATAGTAAATCTTCCATTCATTCCTCCTGATATTCATATTATTTGATTTAAGTAAATATGAACTGCCATTAAATCTATAAAAAACATTTCTTTTAAATTATACAATAAA
>JAKPCM010000094.1 GCA_029553255.1 Caldisericota bacterium
TTCATCGATTCAAAATTATTATTTTTTATAACATTATACTGAAAATTTTTAATAAGGTTACTATTATAATCATTTTTAGCTGTTTCACTTTTACGTAAATTATCTGTCTCTTGCTGTTGTTCAGCTTTTTCAGCTTCTAGCATACGAATTTCTATTTGTTTTTGTCTTTTGATAGTTTCATAAGATAGATTTTTATTATAGAGATCTTTTTCAGTTTTTTCCATATCCTCTATCATTTGTTGAATGAAAGAAGCATTTTTCAGATTACCTTCTTTGCTCATTTGTTCTTTTATTTGCTGCATAGCACGTCTAATAGCCTCCTGCTGGGCAGCCATTTTAGCTAGAGCTTCACTGATTTCTTTACCTGGTTTTTTACCATTTTGCATTTCTTTTTGTAGAGCTTCCATTTGTTTATTTAGGTCCTGTTGTAGTTGTTTTAGAGTTTTCATGCTAGGTTTTGTATTATTAGAATTGCCTGTATTTTTGGGATTATTGCATTTCATAGCACCATCGCTATTCATTTGAGACATACTATTTTGTTGCTCCATTTGCTGCAATACATCTGATAGAAACAGTGCGAGATTATTGAGTGAGGTCATCAAATTTTGTTGATTAATAGCTGCTTGGCCCAAAGTCCAATTATTAAGATTATTAATAGCTTTTTTACTTTCTTTTTCTATTTTGTTAATTTCATCAAAAATAAAATTAGAAACCATAGGTTGACGCTTGCCAATCATATAGAGACTATCTTTGGTGCGTTTCATCACCTCTTGCAATTCATATTGCTTTCTCACATAATCCTGGTAATTTGATAAGCGCGGATTTTGTTGATAAAGATTTTTAATTAAATTTTCTTGCTCAAAAGAAGCTAAAAGTACATTTTTTAGTAATTGTCTAAGTGCGGTAGCATCTTCTGCACTTTCTTCTTGCAGCTGTTTTTCTAGGTTTTGTTCTAATTTGTTAGCTAAATCATTTAATTGTTGGCTAGTATTTTTTTGATTTTCATTAGCTTTTTTTTGATTATTTTTTTGCAGATTTTGTTCAGCTTGTTGAACTTCATCATTAATAGTTTGCTCTTCATTTTCTATATTCTCCATTTTAAATGGATCGCTGAGTTTTTCATTTTCCTTTAACAAACTGTCATATTTCTCGAACTGTTTTTCTAAATCTTGTTTTAGTTCATTTTGTTTATCCAATTCATCTGGATCTTGTTTTTTAGATAATTCATCAAATTGTTTACTTAAATCTTTAAGTTCATCGAAAGTTTCTCTTAGATTTTTTTCGATATCTAAGCGTTTCAGTAGATCTATTTGTCTATCCAGCATTTTATTTAATTCTTCATTCTGAGACTTAAACTCTTCGATATCTTCAGATTTTAACTCATTATTTTCCATTAATTTTTGTAAATTTTCTAAATATTCATTTAGTTCATCTAGATTAATAGATTTAATAAGTTCATCTATTTGTTGAATTTTTTCATAAATTTCTAA
>JAKPCM010000070.1 GCA_029553255.1 Caldisericota bacterium
ATAGAATTAACATAATAATTTAATTTATCAACCCACATTGTAAGAGAGGTATCATATAAAGTTATCATAACTTTTTTCTCATTTCCTTCCCATATTACAAATCCACCAATTGATTCTGATATGAACCTTAGTGGAACATAAGTTCTTCCATTTCTTATAAATGGAGATGCGTCAAGTTTTACCTCTTTTCCGTTTATAAAAGCAGTTGTTTCTCCAACATAAAGAAAAATCTCTTTCTTTTCAATTCTATAGATAACTCTTGTTAATCTTGTTTCATTTCCCGCTAAATCAACTGCTTTAATTTCAAACTTGTTATACCCTAAAGAAAGAGGAAAATCTTTAAAGAATGTTCCATCTTCTCTTGGTTTTACCTCGATATTATTTATGATTAATTTAACATCTTTCTCTGTTTTTCCAGAAACTGTGAATGTCTCTGTTGTAACTTTATATACAGATGGAATATTCAATGATAGTGTTGGAGGTGTAGTATCCCTTGTTATTTTCAATGTGTAATCTTTTCTATTCTGAAACATATCTATTGCTGTAAATTTGAATAAATTATCACCTTCATTAAGCTGAACCAGAACTTTAAACGAGCCATCTTCATTTATCTTAATCTCTTTATTTTCAAACAAAACTTTAGCATCTTTCTCTGTCTTACCTTCAATAAAAATCTCTTTTTTATTAGTTATCAAATTATTTTCTATATTAAAGATTATTTCAGGTGGAGTTGTATCTTTTTTGATTGAGAATATTATTTCTACCTCTTTATAATCATCAAATGAATAAATTCTTAACTTATCAACTATTTTTTCTCCCTCTGTAAAATTGTTGGTATCAATTTTACCTTCAATCTCTTCTTCTCCATCAAACTCATATTTATTTAGTTTAATATAATCAGGCGATATAATTTTACCTTTTCCTTTAACAGTAAAATTAAATTTTAAAACATCACCTTTATCTATCTCTCCAAAATCAAATTTATTTTTATTCAACTCAATTTGAGGAAATTTAAAAACCTGAATTCTATGGTTAAAGGTATCAACAACGTATATTGTTCTATCTTTTACATAAACTGAAGATGGTTTTAAAAATTTTCCATAATCTTTCTTATAAAAATCTTCATTGAAATTTATCGTATTAAATCTCAGCATTGGCCCACCCTGCTCTCCAAATGATCTTGTATAAATACCGTCTAATGTGAAGAAATCCAATCTTCCACCTTCACTTAGGACTACAACCTCATCTTCACTATACCTTGAAATTGAAACTGGATAAGATAAAATCTCTTTTCCAAAACTTTTTATAAACTTTCCACCTTTATCGAAAATATGAACCCTATTTCCAAATGTATCACAAACTAATACTTTATATACATCATCTAAAACTGTTATTCCTCTTGGACCATATCCACTAAGTCCATATTTATCTAAAGAGATAGAGAAGGTTTTTGTGAATTGACCATCACCAGAACCAATTCCACCAAATTTAAATTTGAATATTCCATTCTCATCAAAAACCTGAACTCTTGCATTATAATCAGTGACATAAGACCACTTATCACTCCCAATTGTAATAGAAAGTGGATACATAAATTCTCCATCAGCTCCTCCCATTCTTCCAAATGATCTTAAATATTTCCCATCTTTATCATAAATCTCTATGACATGGCTTCCAGAATCTAAAACATAGATTTCATCTTTACTATTTACTGCAATCCCAAGAGGATATTGAATTTTCCCAGGTGCTGCTCCAAAAGATGAAAAGGATTTTATAAAATTACCATCTTTATCAAAAATTGAAATTGTCGATGTTCCTGAATTTGCAACAACTATATTTCCATCACTTAGAATTGCTATTCCTTGAGAAAAATAGGTAGGCGAAGAAATTTCATCACCAATCTTATTTATAATTTTTCCATCATAATCAAGAATGTATATATTATTATCATCTGAGTTTGAAGTAATCATAAAATCATTGAATCTTTCAATAGCTTCTAATGTTCCAGCTCTTTCTTTTACCTTTTTAATAAATTTTCCATTTTTGTCAAAAATTTGAATCCTACCTAAACAACTTTCAACTATCCATAAATTACCATTTTTATCAAATGAAAATGAGTTTGGACAATAAAGTTTTCCATCATCAGTTCCTACAGTTCCAAATTCAGCAAGATATCCTCCACTTGTATTCAAAACTTGTACTCTTGCGTTTCCTGAATCAAGAACATATATTTTGTTATCAAAAAATTGAATATCAAGAGGTGTTTTAAACTCTTTTTTACCACTTCCACTTTTCCCTATTATCATTTTTAAATCATTATCTATTGAGAAAACTTTAACTGTGTCATCTCCTCTATCAGTGATCCATATATTATAATTTGAATCAATTGTTATTGATGTTGGTAACATTTTTGGAAATTGAATAAAAAATCCAGCAAATTCTCCATTGTGCCTAAAAACTTTAACCTTGTTAGAGTTTAAATCGCATACAAAAATATAATCTTCATCAACAAAAATGGATGTTGGATTTGTAAATGTATTCAAAGTATCACCAAATCCACCAAAACCACTAATCAAGTTAAAATCTTTATCAAAAATTAAAATTCTATAGTGCATTGAATCAAGAACAAAAAAGTTCCCATTAAAATATTTTATATCTTTAACATTATAAAAATTTTTATTAAGAGGTCCATATCCAAAAATTTTAACCTCTTCTTCTGATTTTACATATGAAATATTTATTACTCCGAATATCAATATTAAAATTGTAAAAATTAATAATATTTTTCTCATATTTTAATTTTAACAGAAAATTTAACTCTCAAATGGATTTATAAAAATCTCTCTCTTCTTAGCAATAATGATATAAATTGAAAGTTCTTTTCCAGAATAACTTTTTTCATAAAATGGTTTTTTATATCCAATTTTCTCTAAAATTCCAATTGTCTCATTTATATCAGCTTTATGAAGTAATTTTACTTTAAATTCTTCAAGTAGTTTCATCTCTTTATTGAATAACAGAAAAAGTTTTCCATCATTTTTTAAAAATCTATATGTTAAAGATAAATCTTCTAAAACATCTTTTTTTCTTAAGTCAATTGAGAACCAAATAATATAATCAAGAACATCTTTTTTGATAATATAAAATGCTTTTTTTGAAATTGGAAAAATTTTCTTCTCAAAAGCAAATTCCTTAACTTTTTTATTAAAATCCTTTAAATTTCTGCTTAAAGATAAAATTTTACTATCTTCCAACTCCTCAGCTAAATCAAATATTGGGACATAATCTGTTGAATTTATGATAAGAATCTTAGAATCCTTATTAAATTTTTCTTTTTTAAAAAAAACAGATTCTAAGGTTTCATGCTTATTTAAATTCCAGTTCATTTTATAAAATAAGTGAGATTCCAATATCCATCACATTATTACCAGTTGGACCAGTAAAAATTAAATCATTAAGTTTTAAAAAAAGATTATATGAATCATTGTTATCTAAAAATTCATCAATATTTAGTTTTAAATTTTCAACTCTATTTAATGTTTCTCCATCGCAAATAGCACCAGCGGCATCTGTTATTCCATCTATACCATCTGTGCCTATGGATAAAAATAGAATTTTTTTGTCTTTAATAAATTTTGATATTAAAAGTGTAAGTTCTTGATTTCTTCCACCTTTTCCATCTCCTTTTACAAAAACTGTTGTCTCACCTCCAAAAATTATAGCTACTGGCTTTTTAATATCTATTTTTCCTTCATATATATCTATAATAATTTCGCCTAAAATTTTAGTTACCTCTTTAACCTCACCTTGAATTTTTGAACCAAGATAGAAAACAGAATATCCTTTATTCTTAAAAAATTCTATTAAATATTCACACGTAATGCTATTTGATAAAATGATATAATTTTTTACTCTATCTTTTGGAAACTCTTTTTCCTTTAATGTCTCTTCTATTTCTCCTCTTAATCCCTTTTCAATTTTTTCTACTACGCTTTTAGGAACAACATTCAAAATTCTATATCTATTCAAAATATCATAGGCATCTTTAAATGTTGAATTATCAAAATAGGTTGGACCAGATGCAATAGTATCAATTTTATCTCCTATAACATCAGAAATTATTAATGAATAAACATCTCCTTTTAAATAATTTAAAAATTTGCCACCTTTAATATTTGATAGATGTTTTCTGATAATATTTATCTCATCTATTGAAAGACCATATCTTAACATAATTTTTGTTAACTCTTTTAAATCTTGAAGAGGAATAAGAGGATCTTCAACAAGGGATGAACCTCCACCAGAAATTAAAACAATAGATAAATCATTCTCTTCTGTTTCTTTTGCAAGTTCAATTAACTTTTTTCCACCTAACAAACTACCTTCACCTGGGATGGGATGATCACCTTTTATATATTCTATATTTTGAGGTAAATCATTAGTTTCAACATTACCAATTACAACTCCTTTATAGACATCTAATTTTGAAATAACTCCTTTTACCATTTTTATACTTCCTTTGCCAAATGCAAACAAAAATATACTCTTAAGTTCATTTAAATTTACTTCATCATCTAAAATTTTTAATTTTCCATCTTCTTTTTTCAAAATCTCCTTAATCTTATTTTCTGGATCAATTTTTTCAAAAAGATATTCTAATGAAGATATGGTATCTTCTCTTAGTTTTTTGAATATGATTGAGCCATTATTAATAAGTTCATCTCTATTTTTTATAACCATTAATTAAAATTTTATCAAATTAATTAATTTTTAATTAACATTTTAAAATAGTTTACAAAAGTAGGCTGTCTGTTTTTGTAAACTAAAAATAGTGCATAAAGAAGACATACACCCTATACACTAAATATATTCTATAATATCTAAAATTAGTTAAAA
This sequence comes from Caldisericota bacterium, assembly GCA_029553255.1. GTDB lineage: Bacteria > Caldisericota > Caldisericia > B22-G15 > B22-G15 > JAAYUH01. The sequence continues at coordinate 4,897 of JAKPCM010000070.1, forward strand.
TAATGTTATGGGAGGTAGTATGAAAAAAATTTTTATATATTTTATGGTTTTAACACTTTTTTTTACTGGATGTGGTGAAAAAGTTGAAGAAGAGTATGAAAAGATTGATTTAAGAAGTAGTATGCTAAAAGAAAATGAGATGATTCTTGAAAAATATACTTGTGATGGAGATGATATTTCACCTCCTCTTGAATGGAGTAACTTTTCAGATAAAACAGTTTCTTTTTGTTTAATTATGGATGATCCAGATGCAACAGGTGGAATTTTTACTCACTGGCTTGTTTATAATATACCCTCAAATGTAAATAAATTTAATGAGGGAATACCAAATATTGAAGAGTTAATTAGTGGGATAAAACAAGGAAAAAATGATTTCAATAAGATTGGTTATAGTGGACCTTGTCCTCCTTCAAATTCAACTCATCACTATAGATTTAAAATTTATGCAATAGATAAAATTTTAGATTTAAAAAGTGGAATAAAAATAGATGAACTTATGAAAGAAATAGAGAATCATATTTTAGGCAAGGGTGAATTAATTTGTATTTACAAACATTAAAGAGGTGAAAATATGTGCGATACCTTTGTTGTTTTAAAAAGTAAAAGTGGTTATCCAATATTTGGAAAAAATAGCGATAGGGATGCAAATGAACCACAAATATTTACATTTATAGGAAAAGAAGATTATAAAGAAAAAATAAAAACTACTTATATAGAGATAGAGCCATATGAAAAGAGATATTCTATTTTCCTATCAAAACCAGTTTGGCTTTGGGGTGGAGAAATGGGTATAAATGAAGTAGGTGTTTCAATCGGAAATGAAGCAGTTTTTACAAAAATAAAATATAAAGAAACAGGACTTACTGGAATGGATATGATTAGAATTGCTCTTGAAACATCTCAAACATCTCTTGAAGCAATTAATAAATTGATTGAAATAAATGAAAAATATGGACAAGGTGGAAATTGTGGTTATGAAAAGAAAATGTTTTATCATAACTCTTTTTTAATATCAGATTCAAATGATGCATATGTTTTAGAACTTGTTGATAAATATTATGCATATAAAAAAATTGATAAGTTTTACAATATCAGTAATAAATTATCAATAAAAAATGATTTTGATAATATCCACCCAGAATTGAGTAAAATTACAAATTTTGAAAAGCAGTTTTCAAATAAAATTTATACATTTTTTAGTGGAAGCAGTGTAAGAGAAAAAATAGGAAAAGAGCTTCTTGAAAAAGAGGAAAAACACTCAAAAGAATCTTTCATTAAAATCTTATCAGATAGAGGAACAGATAAATTTGCATCTATGAAAAATATATCAATGAATGCAGGTGGTGGATTAATTTCAAGTCAAACTACATCTTCAATGATTATTGAATATGGAAAAATTAATATTATTTGGTTTACAATGAGCCCTAATCCCGAAATTTCACTTTTTAAACCAACTTTTTTCACAGATGAAATCAATCCTTTAAACATAAAAAATGATGAAAAACTCATTAAAATTTGGAAATTAAATAATCTCTTTTTCAGAAAACTCATACAAAATTACGAAGAAAATTTAGGAAAAATTGTTGAATTAAAATCTGATTATCAAACAAAAATCTTTAATCTATTTGACAAGAAAAGTTTAGAAAAATTATCAAATGAAGAATTGAATAAAATAACAGTTGATAGTTTAGAAATTGAAAAAGAATATAGAAACAAAGGATTAGAGATTATGGAAAATAGTAAAAAGAGAAATTATTTTTATTTTTCAAATTATTGGAATAAAGAGAATAAAAAATTAATTGAAGAAGAGAAGGATGAAGTTTTAAAAAAATTATATATAAAATTACTCTTTTAATTTTCTTTTCAATTCATCAATAATTCTTACTGGTAGTGGCTCAACATCTTTTAGATATGCAAGTTTAATGGAAATATAATCACCACATGGAATTAAAGAGTATAGATTCAATAATTTTTTCTCTCCAAAAGAGAATAGTTCTAAAACTTCCCAACCTCTATCTTTCAACAATTCAATTGATATATCAATTCTTTTTTTCATTTGAGATGAATCAAATCTATCTCTTAATATGATGAAGATTATTTTATCCTTTAACTCTTTACATTCCCAGAAAACTGATTCATTATGATTTAATTCTGGAAATGAAAGATTGTATGCAATATACTTTGAATTTTCGTTTATCTCCTGTTTCCAACGAAGTCCTACTGGATTCAACGAATCAGAAGTGTAGATTATTGGAATTCTATCTTTTATTTTATTAACTATATCATCGACTGAATTGCTTTCTTTTTTGAACTCATTATATATCGAATCAATCTTTTCAAAAAATTCATTCTCACCAAAATCAAAAGAGGTAAAATTTTTTAATATATAATAAATTGGATAAAATAGATATGGAAAAGCCATTCTTGGTGGTAAGTTCTCTAAAATTTTGAAATATAGATATTTATCTTTTGTTTCTTCTAAAAGATCTCCATCAGAAGTGATAGAAATTATTTTCGCTTCTCTTTTTTCTCCTTCATAAAGATTTGAGAGTGTCTCTTCAGTGTTTCCAGAATATGAGACAAGAAAAAGAAGACTATTTTGATTTACAAAATTTAGGAGGTTGTAATTTTTATTTATTATAATCGGAATATTTATAAAATCTTTAAAAAGATAAAGGATAAAATCTGCAGAGAAACCAGAGCCACCCATTCCAGAGATAACTATATTTTGAATATCTTTATATAAATTAAAATTTATATCTTTACTTAAAGTTAATTTTTTTGAATTTCTAAAATCTTCAGGAAAATTAAAAAATAGATTAAACATTTTTCACCTCTTTTAAATTTTTAATAAAATTTAAAATTTTTTCATCAATATATGTAAAAAGATTTTTATTTTGTGTTTCAAAATATACTCTTACAACATTTTCTGTACCAGACACCCTGAATAAAATAAATGAAGGTTCTTCTTCTAAATTTAAAAGAAGACCATCCTTTTTATCAATATTTTTTATCTTTAAGTCGAATATTTTATCATCTGAAAATTTATCAATAAAATTTTTAACCAATTCCCTCTCTTCGTCTCCAAATCTTAAATCAATTCTTTTTGTATAAAATTTTCCAAATCTATTATACAAATCATCAATCAAATCTTTTGGAGTAACTTTTTCATTTTCACAAATTTCAACAAGAAGTATATCTGCAAGAATTCCATCTTTTTCTGGAAGCCACCCTTTGATTGAAAGTCCTCCACTCTCTTCTCCTCCAATATATATTTTTTCATCTCTTATTAACATTCCTATAAATTTAAAACCAACTGGTGTCTCAAAAACATCAAGATTATAATAATTTGCAATTTTATCAATCAATCTTGTAGTTGAAATTGTCCTTCCTATCCCCTCTTTTTTATTTTTTCCAAGATAAAATGATAAAATTGATAAAACTTCATTTGGAGTTATAAAAGTTCCATCAGATGAAATTACTCCAAATCTATCTGCATCTCCATCAAGAGCAAGTCCTAAAAAGGCTTTTTTATCTAAAACTTCACTTTTTAATTCTGAGAGAAACTCTTCATACGGAACAGGTTCTAAACCTCCAAAAAGTGGATCAAATTTGTTATGTATCAAAAAAACATTTTCATTATCATTAAATAATTTTTTTAAATAGTTTATACCTGTTCCATACATTGGATCAAAAATTATTTTATTTTTTATATTCAGTTCATATGGAAGAATTTTTAATAAATTTTTAAGATAATCACTGCTTGGATCAATAATTTCAATAGTTCCTACCTTTACAAAATAATCAAAATTTTCTTTTATCTCATCATCACTCTCTTTATACAGTAACTCTTCAATTTTTTTTGTAACTTCAGGTTCTGCTGGTCCTGCCCAAAATGGTGAATATTTTAATCCAGAGTAATAATAAGGGTTATGTGAAGCAGTAATGTTTACGCCACCAGAAGTTTTGTATTTCAATATAGTATAAGAAACAACAGGTGTTGGAGCAGGTTCATTTATAAATAAAACTTTAATCTTAGATTCTGCAAAAATTTTTGCTATCTCTTTTGCAAACTCTTTTGATAAAAACCTTGTATCATATCCAATTACTATTCCTTTATCAAAAAGATTTTCTTCAAAAAGGTATTTTCTAATTCCTCTACCTACTTTCCTAACATTTTTAAAAGTAAAATCTTCGGCAATTACTCCTCTCCATCCAGATGTTCCAAATTTTATTCTAAAATCCATTTTTCTATCTCCTCTTTCTTCTCATTCATTTTTTTTATCTCTTTATCCAATGATGTGTAGGAAGAGTATATATGAATAACAGGTCTATCACTATCAGGAAGAACAAAAACAAAACCATCACTATCAGTTAGTTTAATTCCTTCGATTGCTTCAGGGTCAAAGGATTTTACTTCAGATAATTTTCTCATAATTTTTCCTTTTATCTCAAAAGGACAATTTATTTCGATGTGTGAGGGATCTCTTTTGGGTGTAAACTTTTTTAGTTCTACTAAAGTTTTATTACTTTTAGCTAATAACTCAATGAATTTTCCAATTGTAAATATTCCATCAAAGAAAGGTAAAAAGTTTTCAAATATAAATCCACCAACAAGATCAACTCCAAAGTCACTATTTGCTGAATCTCTAATTATATTTCTTGAAATTGTTGAGGTTAAATTAAATTTAACATCATTTTCATTTAAAAAATTGATGAGTTCATAAGATGCATTAACAGGTATAGTAACTGACAAATTTTGTTTTTCAAGTAGCAAAAGTTTTATAAAAATGGATACCAATCTTGTATTTGAATATATCTCTCCACTATTATCAATAACAAAAACTTTCTCTCCATTTGCATCAATAAGAACTCCAAAATCACTATTTATTGATTTCACCATCATAGCGATTTTATTGAGAGCATCTTGGAATTCTTGAAAGCTTCTAACAGATTTTCTTCCATCCATATAAGCATTCAATGAAAATATTTCAAGATCAAAATCACCGATAATATTAGGTAAAAACATTACAGTTGATCCAAAAGAGTAATCAACAACAAATTTTAGGTTTGAACTTTTGATATTTTTTAAGTCAAGTGAATCAAGATAATAATTTCTATATGATTCTACTATCCTCGTTGGAACATCGATTGTACCAATTTCTTCAATATTTCCTCTATAGAACTCTTCTCTAAAAAAAATTCTCTCTATATTCTGCTCCATTGATACTGATAAATCGAAACCCTCTTTATCAAAAAATTTAATATTTGTTAAATGTGGGTCAAAAGGTGATCTCTTTACATGAACTCCACCTGAAGAACCTTGGGTTCTAATTGCAAATCTTAAAATTGGTACAGGAGTTGCCCTTAAATCTTGAACATTAACACCAGTAGAAATTAGACCAGCTATCATTGCTCTTTTTAACATTCTTGAAGATTTATCTACATCTCTACCTGTAAAGACTTCTGATCCTTTACCAAGAATAGTTCCATATGCACAACCAATTTTTGCTGCAAATTCAGGAGTTACTTCTACATTGTTTGCTCCGATTATTCCATATGAACCAAAAAGAGAGGTTGACCATGATTTTCCCCATACTAAACTATGTGTTACTATTGAATTATCAGTGACTATCTTTGAAGGCCAAATGAATACTCCCTTTTTTAAAGTAACATATTTTCCAATATTACATTCATCAGATACTATATTTTCTCCTTCAAGAGTTGTCTTTTCATCTATAAATACCTTTTTACATAAAATAGAATCAGAAATTTTACACTCTTTTTTAATTTTTGTGTTTTCCCATATTATTGAATCACTTATTTCAACGCCATCTTCTATTTCAACATTATCTCCAATAAAAGAATTGAAAATTCTTGAATTCCCAATTTTTACATTATTACCCAAAACTACAGTTCCAAGAAGATTTTTAATATTTTTTATTTTACAATCTTCTGCCATCCAGATATCAGATCCAATTCTTGAAGCTCTCTCACCTTCAATTTCAATTTCAACTTGACCTTTTATTATATCTTCATGAGCAATTTTATATTCTTTAACATTCCCTATATCTTTCCAATATCCAGATGAAATATATCCAAATATTGGTAACTCTTTTTTTAATAAAAGTGGAAATAAATTTTTTGAAAAATCAAACTCTTTTTTTTCTGGTACAAAATCAAAAATTTTAGGATTTAATATATAAATTCCAGTGTTTATTGTATCAGAAAAAACTTCTCCCCATGAAGGTTTTTCAAGAAATCTTACTATTTTTCCATCTTCATTTGTTATAACAATTCCATATTGTAAAGGATTACTAACTCTTGTTAATGTTATTGTTGCAATTGATTTCTTTTTCAAGTGGAAATTGATTATTTCAGATAAGTTAAAATCAGTTAGTACATCACCAGATATAACTAAAAAATCATCTTTAAGATAATCTTTCGCTAAAGCAGTTGCGCCACAAGTTCCTAAATCTTCATCTGAAATTATATACTTAATGTTTACTCCAAATTTCTCTCCATCCTTAAAATAATCTTTAATCAATTCTGGTTGATAATAAAGAATAATAATTAAATCTTTTATTCCATTTTTCTTAAGAAGTTTTATTATGTGATGAAGAATTGGTTTATTAGCAATAGGAACCATTGGCTTTGGAATATTAATAGTTAATGGTCTTAATCTTGTACCAAATCCACCTGCTAATATAACTCCTATCATATAAATTGAATTTCCCTCCTGATTTTTAATTTAACACAAAAAAATTTATATTTCAATTTTTAAAACCACAATATTTTAAAATTTTTAAAAATAGTTTATAAAAGTAGGTTGTCTATTTTTGTAAATTAAGTGGATAATAACTGGTTATATAGTTTTAGATATTCTTTGCTTGAGTTCTCCCATGAAAAGTTAGAATTCATTCCAATTCTAATAACTTTTAAAAGTTTTTCATTGTTATTATATAAATTTAAAGATCTCTTAATAGCATCGAGAAGTTCATATGATTCATAATCATAAAAAACAAACCCATTTCCGCAACCAACATTTTCATTGTATTCAATAATAGTGTCTCTTAATCCACCTGTACTTCTAACAATAGGAATGGTTCCATATCTTAGAGATATCATTTGAGATAAACCACAGGGTTCAAATTTTGATGGCATTAAAAAGAAATCACTACCTGCATAGATTTTATGAGAGAGGTCTTCATCAAATATTATCAATGATAAAAATCTATTTTTGTAAATTTTATTCAACTCTAAAAATCTATTTTCAACATCCTTATCACCTGTACCCAAAATTATAAAATTGATTGGAAGTTCCATAAATTTATCAAATATCTCTAAAATTAAATCTATACCCTTTTGATTTGTTATTCTTGTAATTATTGAATATAGTGGTTTCTCAATATCAAAATTTACATTTAATTCTTTGAAAAGAGCTGTTTTATTTTCTTTTTTAAATCCAATATTATTGAAGTTATAGTTTTTATAAATCATTTTGTCTTTTTCAGGATCCCAATAATCATAATCTATACCATTTAAAATGCCAATTAAATTCTCTCTTCTATTTTTCAGAACTCCTTGAAGACCAAAACCAAACTCCTCTTTTTGAATCTCTTTTGAATATGTTGGTGAAACCGTAGTTATATAATCTGAAAATAAAATTCCTCCTTTTAAGAAGTTAATGTTTCCGTAGAATTCAAGTTTGTCAATAGAAAATAGATTATCAGGAAGACCTAAACTTTTGATTGAATCTTTATTAAAAATTCCTTGATAGGCAAGATTATGAATTGTTAAAATAGTTTTTACACTATTATTTAAAATAATTTTATTATAGACAGGAACTAAAGAAGTCTGCCAATCATGAATATGAATAATATCTGGTTTTAAATTTTTAATAGATAATTTTAAAGAAGCAAGAGAAAAAAGACCAAATCTTAGATAGTTATCAGGATAATCAACATTATTTTCGTTATAAATTCCCTTTCTATCAAAAAAATAATCATTTTCTATAAAAAATTGATTGTAATCAAAATTTAATCTATCTTTATAGAATTTAAACCTGTAAACATTATTATCAATAATAATTTCATTTTCATCAATAAATTCTAAATCTAATTTTTTTTCTTTTATATTTTTATAAAGAGGTAAAATTAAAAAAACTTCCACTCCAAGTTTTCTTAAGTATTTTGGAAGAGAACCTGTTACATCTCCTAAACCACCTGTTTTTATATATGGATTTGCTTCAGATGCTATAAAAATTACTCTCATTATTTCTCAATAATTTATATCTACTTCTTTTAAATATTTTGCACAATCCTCAGGTCTTGTTGGATTGATATAAAAACCTGTACCCCATTCAAATCCAGCAACTTTTGTAAGTCTTGGCATTATTTCAATATGCCAGTGGTAATAATCGAGATTGTATTTATCAAGAGGTGAAGTATGAATTAGCAAATTAAATGGAGGATCATTTAGGACTTTTTTTAATCTCAATAAGCTTCTTTTAAGAACTTTACTTAAACTAACAACATCTGATTTTGAAACATCAATAAAATCAGATGAATGTTTTTTTGGAAGAATCCATAATTCAAAAGGAAATCTTGGAGCAAAAGGAACAATTGAAATAAATTCATGGTTTTCCTCAACCATTCTATCTTTTTCTTCTATTTCTTGTTGAATGATATCACAGAAAACGCACCTATCTTTAAAGTTATAATATTCTCTCGAGCCATCTAATTCTTGAAAAACTCTAATAGGGACAATGGGTAAAGCAATAATTTGTGAATGCGGGTGTTTTAAAGAAGCTCCTGCTTGAGAACCTTTATTTTTGAATATCAAAATATATTTAAATCTTTTGTCCTTTTTTAAATCAATAACTCTATCTCTCCATGCCCAGATAATTTCTTCTATATGAGATTCTTGCATATCACTCATCTCTTCAAAATGATTTGTAGTTTCTATAACAATTTCATGTGCACCTATTCCATTCATCATATCATACATTCCAACCCCTCTTTTATCTAATTCTCCCTCTATTCTTAAAGCTGGATATTTATTTGGGATAACTCTAATCCACCATCCTTTTTCATTTTTATTTGTATTGGGATCTCTATAACTTAGAATTTCTGGAGGAGTCATAGATTCATTTCCTTCTTCAAAAGGACATTTACTTAAATCATTTATACTTTCGTCTTTTTCTATAACATAATCATTTGGTCTTAAATTTCTTTCTGTTGCAATTATCACCCATCTTCCTATTACAGGATCTTTCCTTAATTCTGGCATTAAAACCTCCTTAAGTTAACATTATTAAAAATAAAATCATCTCTATTTATTTCATCTACACTTATTTTTTCTTCAAGTAACATTTTAAATTTATTATAGTGTTCATTGAACCTATTTATTGCATAATCCTTTGCTGTAGAAGTAGTCACAAGAAATGGAAAATCAGAACTCTCTAATAAAAATTTCTCTTTTAAGAGAGAATTTAATTTATCTTTATCAGTATTACCTATTTTCATAAAAATATCTTCTATCTCATGAATTTTTTCCCACATCCACATGGTTTCAGAATTGAACCAAGTATAATGAAATCCTCCTAATCCCCAAGAACTTTCAGAAAATTTCCCTCTCTTTATTGGTACATCTTCAATTAAATTTTTTGTTGTCATAGTTTTATATATTTCTGAATTACTACTCAATTTCAACAACTCCTTCATAAATTGAATTCCTTCATACCACCAATGTCCAAATAATTCAGTATCATAAGCACAAACAATTATGCCTTCTAAGTTATAATCTTGATTAAAATCAACAAATATTTTTTCAAGATTGTTTTTAAAATCTAAGGCATGAATCTTCGCTTTTTCATCTGCTTTTTCAAAATTATAGTAATCTTTATCCCCAAGAGATATATTTTTATCAGTTATTCTCCAGTATTGAAATCCAGAATTTTCACTCTTTTTATGAAACTCTCTGTAATCTCCATCGCCTGGGTAACCATAATCTCTTGACCAAACTTTCTCACTTGTTTCTGGATTTCTTAATAACACATAAGGGCCTTCATCTGTTTTGTATAAAAAAAGTGTTGAAAATTTATCTTTCAAATCAAACTTCATCTCTCCTTTTCCATATCTGAAAATTTCTTTATCCTCTTCAATTAATGAGTGATAATTTAAAATAAAGAAGTTGATTTTAACATCTTTTAAAATTTTTTCTATACCTGGTTTATAAGCACATTCTGGCAGCCAAATTATATTTGGATCTTTATTAATATAGTTTTTATGAACAATAATCCCATTTTTTATCTGTAACTCTCTTGATTCATCATATTTTAACAAAGGTAGATATGCATGAGTAATTGCTGATGTTGCTATCTCAAGATAATCTTCTTTTTGGAGTTCATTGAAAGCACCTACTATATCAAAATTTATTTTGATAAATAAATTTTTTAAACTATATAACTCTTCTAAGTAGTGATTTACTAAAACTTTTATATTATTGTCATCTTGATATTTTTCATAATCAGATAGTCCTCTTTTTTCTTTTATTTCAATATATTCTAAAAATTTTTCTTTAAAATATTCACTTTTTAATTGGTCAATTAAAACAGGAGTTAAGCCTAAATTCAAATGAAAATTTATATTCTCATCTTTCAATTCAAGGAAAATTTTTAATAAAGGTAAGTAGGTTGAAAGAGCTATTTCAAATAGCCATTCTTCTCCAAAAGGCCATCTTCCTTTATTCAAGGAAAAAGGAAGATGAGAATGTAAAAAAATAAATAGATTATTTTTCATATAAATCTCCTATCTCCATACTAATTAAATTTATATCATTTTTTAAATAAAAAATAAAAAATAGGGTTGTTCCTTGATATATTTTTTCTATACCACTTTCAGAACTTGATATAGTTAATATTTTTTCATCTAAAATTTTATAAGAATTCTCTGTTTTAATATACATCTCTTTATCATTAATATTAAAGATGACTAAATCTTCTTCAATTTTTACTTTATCCTCAAGAAAATATAAATTCATTTCAACAGTAAGATAATCAGATTTTTTTGGAACTTTTAAACTATATTTAATTTTTTCATCTATCTCATAAGTAACGGTTATTTCATTTGTATAAAACTCAATTTTATTTGAATTCAACACTTTATGATTAAATTTTTCTAATATTGGAACACTGTTTTTTAAATCATCTAAATTGTTTAAAAAATGTATAAGAAAATTTTCCTTAAAATAATTATCAAATTTCAAATAGGAAACAACATTTCTATCTTTTATAATAAAAGAGTTATGAATTGTTTTAATCTCATTATCATCAACTACTTTTTTTTCTATCTCTTCTAACAATTTATTATGATAACTTTCTTTATATCTTGTTATAATATTTGATAAATTTTTCTTATCCTTAACTTTATCTATTTCTATTAATCTTGCTCCTTTTTGGTGTAAAAAAAGATTAAAATTTTCTCCAATAAAAATTATTTCTTTGAATCCATCCTTATCAAAATCCTCAATTTTAAAAACATCTCTTTTGTCTAAAGAATTTTCACCATCAAATATTTCCTCATATATTGCTTCTCTTAAATGTGGAAGATACAAACCTCCGAAAATTCCATGCCAATATGCATCATTGCATTGACTTTTGAGTAAATGATTATAAGCTTCTTTATTCTCAACATTTATATTATTTCTAAAAAATAACATTCTTTTATGCATTTTATTTGATTCATTATATTTTGAAAGAAAATTTCTAAAATTACCATTTGACCACTCTTCCATCTCCTCATAAGAAGAGACATTAAAATATACACGATCTTTTGGGGGAAATTTATTTAATATATCAATAAATTTTATAGTTTTAATATCTTCACATTGATTCAAATTTGATAAAAATTTATCAAGATATCCATTTTTATAAACATAATCATAAGTTCCTGGCCATAAGCCAAATTTTTCTCCATCATCACCATATGTAAAAATATTTGAATCATCATCAAAACTTCTAATATAAGATAAAACTTCATTAACATCTCTAAATGGTATTAAATATCTTAATTTCTTTTGTATTGGAAAAATATTCAATGGGTAACCCTCATTTTCTGTAATATAGTAATGATTTAAAGATTTATTATCAAATCCTAATTTTCTAAAGGCATTATCATCAATCAAAGTATAATCAATGTCTGCTTTTTTTATATATTTAGGTAAATCTGGTTCCCATATTCTTTCTGTTAGCCATATTCCTTTTGATGTAAAATTAAATTTATCTGAAAGATAATTATTCATTTTTTTAATCTGATTTATCTTATCCTCTTCTGGAATTAAAGATAATATTGCTTCATAAAATGTGCCACTTATTAGTTCTATTCTATTTTCTTTCAATAACTCTTTTATTAAATCTTCATAGTCTTTGATATTATTCTCTTCCATAAATTCAAAAAGAACGCCTGAAGTATGCAGAGCAATACTTACATTTTTATACTTTAATACTTTTTCTAAAAATGGAATATAAGAGTTATAAAATGCTTTCAAAATAACATCTTTAAAATTTCCAATTGGTTGATGATTATGAATCATAATCAATAGATATTTCATATTATACAACCCATTCTGAAATTATATTTTTTTCATCAGTATCAATTATAAAAAAACTATTTTGTGGAATTTTACTTACTAGTTTATTATTTAGATTAAAGATAACAAAAAAAGAAATTTTGCTATCTTCATAAAAAATTTCATTAAAAAATGGAATCTTTATTTCAAGAATCTTATCAAAAAAATATTCAACATCTATTGATAGGTTATTCAATAAAGAAAAATTATTATTTTCATTTATAAAAGTTAATTTGTATTTTTCATCTTTTGGGTTTAGATACAAATCTATTTTAAAATTTTGAAAATTATTATTTAATTTTATTGCTAAATATAAATTTTCTTTATCAAAACCACCTTTTATATATTCTAAAAATCTATCATTGAAATGAATTTCTGATAGTTTCTCTTCTTTATCATAATGAAATCCATTTTCCCATTCATAAAAATCAGTAATCTTTCCATCAATCTTTGGATTTACATAACTTTTAACCTTTAAATTTATAAAATTAATCTCATTTGAAATTATTGGCTTATATACAAAATTTTTAACATCTAATCCAGATGACAAATAAAATGAAAGCATATGCCTTCTATAAAGATAGTCAAAATCCTTTTTTATTGTATTTTCATAACTTTTTCCATACCACCAATTCCAATCTGAACCTTCAAGGATAAATAAATTTTTCTTTACTTTCTCCTTTTTTTCATCGTCTAAAATTTCAAAATCATCCCTAATCTTCTTTAAATAACTCCAAGATAAATTATCTTCTTCATCCCCTATCCAGATTTTGAAATCACCATTAACCCAGGAACCAGATTCTATATAGTCAATCTCTTCAGATTTAACTGATTCTAAAATTTCACTATTTGTAGCTAAAATTATATTTTTTTCTTTTGAAAGTGTAGTGTAAAGAAGATTTAAAAAATCAAAACCATTATTTTTATAAAATTCCCATGGATTTTCACCATCTAATAAAACAATTAAACAACTATCACTATTTAAATTTTCTTTTATACTATTTACTCTTGATATAAAATCATTCACTGCATCATGCTCATTCATTGATGAATATCTAAATCCGATTAAATCTGATAAAATTTTATCTCTAAAAATTATAGATATTTTTTTATTATCTCTTTTTACAAAATATGTTTTATATATACTATCTCTGGTATTTGATTTTAATGTTTTTAAAAGTATATCTTCATCAGTTGCAAAATATTTAAAATCATTATTAATAAAGATATCTATAACCTCATTAGAAACACTTCCTTCTGGTGGCCATATTCCTGAAGGAAATATACCAAAATTTTTCATAAATATCTCATTCCCTAATTTTATCTGTTCATAAATATCTGATGGATGAGAAAATCTATCTTCAGGTAAATTATTTTCACCGCATCTCTTAGCAATATCTGTGTCAATTATCAATGGGATTATAGGATGTGAATATGGAGATGTTGTTATTTCAATTACATTTTCATTAAATAGTTCTTTATATAATGGTAAAACCTTTTTTATTATCTCATTCTGTTTTTCTAAAAGTAAATATCTATCTTCATCATCATAATTTCTTCCTTTATCTTCAATGGCTTTAACTTTTTCATCTTTTTCTAAATCTGGAATTAGAGAAAGATTAAATATAGTTATTAAATCTAAAATATCCTCTATTTTATAATCGTTAGTCTCTTTTGAAGATAATTCTTTCAACCTTTCAAATCTATTCAAACTATTTGAAGATAAATATGATAATAATTTTTTTACAATTTGTTCTTTATTATCCTCGAGAAGATTTAAACTCATACTGCTATATTCAGTTATTAGACATTTTGAATTATATTCTTCATAATCATTTATTTGCTCAAGTAATATCGGTGTAAAATTAAAATTTGTTTTTATCCTGTTTTTTTCGACTATTTTAGCCATCATATAATAATTTTTCAGTAAATGAATTTTAGTATATGGTAATAGATAAATATTATCAATTAAATCCTTATAATAAGGCTGATGAAAATGCCAATAAAAAGATATAAAAAGATTATTCACTTGTGACTTGAATCGTCCTTCTTATATGAGATATCTCATTACCATTTATATCTCTAAGAACAAATAAAATTTCATAAATACCTTCGTTTTCAAATGAAAAGGCATAATTCAAGTTATTTTTTGTTAAAACAATACTCCATTCATCATTTATATAAATTTCTACATATTCTGCCAAAGAATTTTTTAAATTTATTGTTAAATTTATCATCATATTTGTTTTAACAACACCACTCGGAAAAATAAGAACATCAAAATCACATGAATAGGCATCATCATATTCTTTTGGTTCTTCACCTTTTAAGAACTTTCGAATTTCAATTCTATCCTTAGGAGTACAGGATGTTGATAAAAGCCCTGAATCAATACAAACTGCTACATCTATATATTCACTTCTATGAATAGGACATTCATATTTTGGTTCATAACCACTGATAAAAATTTCAGATTTAATGTTAGTGCAAAAAGGTGTTGGTAAAAGGCCACTATCACTACAAACTTTACCATAAACAACCTTCTCTGGTTTCTCCCAATCTACTGGTTTTTTTATTTTAATAAGCTCTGCCATAACATTTTTCCATATCTGACCTGCAAATCTACTTCCCCAGTTATATACACCTTCAAGTCCAATCAGTTCTTTATCTGAACCTACATAACAACTAACCACATAATCATTTGTATATCCAATGAACCATCCACTTGTAAAA
>JAKPCM010000109.1 GCA_029553255.1 Caldisericota bacterium
GCACTTTTTTTGAATGGAAGGTTTGGCAGATTTCCAAGCTCTAACATAGAATAAAGTATTCTTCTTTGAACAGGTTTAAGTCCATCTCTTACATCTGGAAGAGCACGAGAAATTATTACACTTAATGCATAAGACAGATAAGAATCTTTAATTTCATCCTCTATAGGAGAGATAATTTCTTTAGATATCAACCTCTTTTACCTCCAATGCATGTTCTTCAATGAAGCTTCTTCTAATTGAGACATTGTCTCCCATTAAAGTATCTATTGTCTCTTTTGCTTTTATAGCATCTTCAATTGTTACTTTTTTAATAATTCTACTCTCAACATTCATAGTTGTTTCGTATAATTCATCAGGATTCATCTCTCCTAATCCTTTGTATCTGTTAATATTAAACTTGATGCCTTCTTTTGAGAGCTTTTCTATTTCATAATCTTTTTCTTCATCAGAGTAAATATATTTGACATTTTTACCATAGGTTATTTTATACAATGGTGGTTGAGCAACAAAAAGATTACCATTTTTAATAATATCTCTTAAATATGTCCAAAAAAATGCAAGAAGTAAAGTTTTAATATGAGAACCATCAACATCAGCGTCTGTCATAATAATTATTTTTTTATATCTCAATTTGTTTATATCAAAATTATCAAGAATTCCTGTTCCTAATGAGGCAATGAGAGCTTTAATCTCATTATTATCAAGCAATTTATTCACAGTAGATTTTACAGCATTCAATATTTTTCCTTTTATTGGTAAAATCGCCTGTGTTTTTCTGTCTCTTCCCTGCTTCGCACTGCCACCTGCAGATTCACCCTCTACAATAAAAAGTTCACTTTTTTCTGGATCTCTTTCAGAACAATCAGCAAGTTTTCCTGGTAAAGAGTCATCTAAAAAAGCTTTTTTTCTTACAATCTCTCTTGCTTTTCTTGCCGCTTCTCTTGCTTTTTTTGCTAAATCTATTCTTTTTAAAATTGTTTTCAAAGTATTTGGATTTTTCTCAAGAATAGTTAAAAGATTGTGATAAACAAAATCTTCAATTTCCTTTTTAATCCACGAATTTCCGAGCTTTGTTTTTGTTTGTCCCTCAAATTGAGGATCAATAATTTTTATATTTATTATTGAATATAATCCCTCAGAAACATCATCCCATGTATAAGTATCATCTTCTTTTAAAAAACCGAATTTTAATCCCTCTTCATTAAAAAATTTTGTAAATCCACTTTTAAAACCAGTTAAATGTGTTCCACCTTCAATTGTATTAATAGAATTAACATAAGAAAGTAAAATTCCTTTTACCTGTGATGTGTATGTAAAAACAGTTTCAAAATAGTAATTTTCCTTCTCTTCATTAAAATATACAGTTTCTATTAAAGAATTTTTATCTTTTGTCAACTCCTCCAAATAAGATTTTATACCACCTTCAAAACAAAATTCCTCTCTCTTACCATTCCTTTCATCAATTAAAATTATTTTTACTCCTTTGTTTAAAAAAGAGAGTGTTAATAATTTTTCTCTTATTATTTCATAATCAAATTCGATCTTTTCAAAAATCTCTTCATCTGGTTTAAATTTTATAAAAGTTCCAGTAATATCTGAATTTATTGGCTCTTCTTTAAGTTCTGTTATTGGTTTACCTCTTGAATAAGTTTGATAATATTTTTTACTATCTCTATAAACTTCAACATAAAGTTCTTTTGATAAAGCATTGACAACAGATACTCCAACTCCATGAAGTCCTCCAGAAACTTTATATACTTTTCCATCAAATTTTCCTCCAGCATGAAGTTTTGTAAGAGCAAGTTCGATACCAGAAACTTTATATTGTGGATGTAAATCAGGAGGGATCCCTCTTCCATCATCTAAAACAGAAACAGAGTTATCATTATTTATTTTGACAATTATATTTTTGCAAAAACCTGCCATTGCTTCATCAATAGAGTTATCAAGAACTTCAAAAACAAGATGATGAAGTCCTTCAGTTGAAGTTGAACCAATATACATACTTGGTCTTTTTCTGACACCCTCTAAACCTTCAAGTACTTTTATAAATGAAGCGTCATAATTTCTTATTTCTTCCATAATCCTTCCTTAAAATCATAATTTTAAAATCATCAATTAAGTCAAATTTATAATGTTCGTTGATTCTCTTTTTAACCTCATTTGAAATTATTTTAAAATTTTCACTCCATACAGGATGATCTGAATAAAGTATTAAAATTTTATTTTTTACACTTTTAGGAAAAATATGATTTCCAAGATTTTCACCTACAAATGTTTTCCAGTTCAAAATTAAATCATTATAAAGGATTTTGTTTTTTAAATCCTTTTTTTCTAAATATTCATCGAGAATCTTAGATAGTCTTTCCAATATTATTCTCCATAAAAATGTTTAATCTAATTTCAAATTCTATTTAAAAAAAAAGTGGAACTATTTTTTATAAGTTCCACTGGTATGACCTTTTTATCAAAAGAGGTCATTATAACCTGTCTTAAATTATACAACAAATTAATCAAATTTTCAATCTTATTATTGTCGAGAGTTTCAAATAGATCGTCTAAAAGAAAGATTGGCTCGGTTTTTAATTTTTCATAAAAAATAAACCATAATGATAATATTATATATAATGATAACTCTTCAATTTCACCTAGAGAAAGTAAAACTTTAATATCAACTCCTCTTCTATTAAAAAATATATCGTCAAGGTGAGGACCTAATAAGCTGAATCCTCTTTCAATTTCATCTGATTTTATTTTATTTAACTCTTGTAGTGTTATAACTTTTGGCTCATAATCAATTCTTATATCTTTAAAGCCAAAATCAATTATCTTTTCTTTAATTTTATTTATAAATGAATCTCTTTTTTCTTGAATTAATATTCCTTTTTCATACATACCTTCATTAACAGTTGAAAGTAGGGTTTCATAATAAAAATTTCCTCTATCATCTTTTAACTTTTTTAGAGCGGAGTTTTTAACTGTAAGAAGATCTTGATATTCCATTATCAATTTTTTATACTCTTTATCCATAATTGATATATAATTATCAAGAAAATCTCTTCTAATTTCAGGTTCTCTTAAAATTAGATCTTTTGTACGATAATTAAAATAAATTATTGGTATAACACCAACTAATTCTCTCAAACCAGATATCGGTTTTCCATTAATTGAGATTATCTTTCTTTTATCTTTAAAAATAATTTCAATTTTAATATCTTCAGTATCTCTATTAAATGATCCTCCAAGGAAAAAACTTGAGTTCGGAAATTTTGGCAACTCGCTCTCTTTTGTTGAAAACATTGTTGATCCTGTGGAAAGATAATATATTGAATTTAGAATATTTGTTTTACCACTTCCATTCTCTCCTATTATTATGTTCAATTTATCAATAAAATCTATTTCAAGTTCTTCAATATTCCTAAAAGTAATAATTTTTAATTTTTTGATTATCATTCTGATCTATATGGCATTATTACATATAGATAATAGTCACCTTCTTTAAATGTTACTGGAGATTCAGAATCTATAAATATTATTTTAACTACATCTTCATTCATCACTTTTAAACCTTCTAAGACTTTTCTATTATCGAGTATTATTTTATTTTTTTCAATTTTACCTTCTCTTATATCTATCTCCTCACTTCCCTCTCCAACATCAACTGAACTTCCTTTTAAGGTTAAAATCTTATCGCTAAAATCAAAAATAACCTTTCCACTACCCTCTCTTGTTATCAAAAGAATTCTTGTTAATGAATCTGTAAGTGAATTTTTATCTATAAATACAAAATTTTCTTCTTTTTTTGGTAAGACCATCTCATAATCAGGAAAATTACCTTGACCGAGTCTTGATATCAAATAAACTTTTTCTCCTTCATAATAAAAACTTTTATTTGAAAACCCAAATTTAACACTCTCTTTTTCTTCTGTCGATATAACTTTATCTAAAACTTGAGCACAATTTCTTGGCATTAGAAAGCTGAATTCACTATCATCTTTTTTAAATTCAGAAGTTTTAAAGATAGACAATCTATTTCCATCTGTTGATATCATTTTTATATCATCTCCTTTAACTTCAATAAGAAGTGAAGCAAACTCAATTCTACCTTTTTGTGGGTCACTTATTGAAAAACTTGTTTTTTTAATACCATTTCTTAAGGTATCTTTTTTTATATAAATCTCTTTACTTACATCACTAATTGAAATAAAAGGATATTCATCTTCTATTGTTCTTATCTTATATACTTTACCATCAGAATTTATAAAAATATAACTATCTTTTTTTGTAATTTCAATAAATTCATCAGGTAATGTTCTTATTAGATTTTCGAATGTCCTTGATGGAACAATAAAATCTTCCATATCACCTTCAAAATCAAAAAAATATTTTATTCCAACTTCAAGATCAGTAGCAATTAAAACTCCTTTATTATTTTCTTTCGAAACAAAAATATTAGAAAGAATGGGCATAGTTGGTGTTAATTTTACAACTCTATCAACTATAGAAAATCCTTGAATTAAATCTTCCTTTTTAACTTTCAACATCTTCTAATCCTCCTTTTATTTTTTATATAAAATAGAATTTATAGTAGATATTGTGAAAAGATAGGAAAACTCTCAAAACTTCCTACTATAAACATAAATCTTATACATAAGTTTTTAGTCACCTATCAACATTTTTGTTATTTCTTCTATACAAGCTTTTAGATTCTCATCTTTTTTCAGCTCTTTTTTAATTTTATCAATTGAATAGAGAACTGTAGAGTGATCTCTTCCACCAAAAATATCACCAATTTGTGGTAGAGATAAATTTGTCAAATCTCTAATTAAATACATTGCGATTTGTCTTGGGACAACATAATCTGAAGATCTTCTTTCACTCTCAAGGTCTTCTGGTTTTAAAGAAAAATAATTTGAAACAACATTTTTTATTTTATCAGGAGTTATATCAACTTTTTTATCTTTATTATATAAACCTGAAAGAACTTTTTTTGAAAATTCTAAGGTTATTTCTTTATTACTTAAAGAAGCATGTGCAAATAACCTAATTAAAGCTCCCTCAAGTTCTCTTATGTTGCTTGTTATATTTTCAGCTATAAAATCAAATACTTCATTTGGAACAAAGATTTTCTCCTTCTCTGCCTTCTTTTTTAATATTGCAACCCTTGTTTCAAAATCTGGTGGAGCAATATCAACCATAAGACCCCACTCAAATCTACTTCTCAATCTGTCTTCAAGGGTTGGTATCTCTTTTGGGACTCTATCACTTGTTATTACTATCTGTTTGTAATTGTTGTGAAGGGTGTTAAAGGTATGGAAGAACTCTTCCTGTGTTCTTTCCTTACCAGCAAGAAATTGTATATCATCAATTAATAAGCAATCGACATTTCTATATTTTTCATGAAATTCATTCATTCTATTTTTTTGTATTGAATTTATAACTTCATTTGTAAAAACTTCACTTGTTATATATGTCAATTTTAAATTTGGTTTTGTATCAATAATATAATGTCCAATTGCCTGAATGAGATGAGTTTTTCCTAAACCTACACCTCCATAAATAAAAAGTGGATTATATGATCTTCCAGGATTTTTAGAAACAGCTAAGCTTGCTGCATGAGCAAGTTTGTTACTTTCTCCAACTACAAAATTTTCGAATGTATAATTTTCATTTAAACCATATATATTTTTATTTTTAAACTCTTTTTCCTCAACTAACTCATCTTCTTCTTTTTCAAGTAAAGTAAATTCTACTTCCATATCTTTTCCTGTTACAGCTTTTAAAATTTCCTTTATTAATGGGAGATAGTTACTTCTAAGCCAATCTCTTGCAAATTCAGATATAACACCTATTTTTAATGAATTTTCGTCTTCTTTAACTACTTTTGTACTCTTAAACCATGTCTCATAAGAAGGTGTAGATAGATAGTCTTTGATTACTGACAAGGTTTTTTTCCAAATTTCACTCATCTTCTTTTTTTTCCACACTTTCCACAATTACCTGTGGAAAACTCTTTCAAACTTCTTAATTTATTTTTAAAGTTTTCCACAAAAAAGGTATTAGCTTTAATAGTATATTAAATAAATTTTTCTTTTTCAATATCATTTAAAAATCTTCAATTTATAAATCAAATTAAAATTCTTTTGTTAAATATTTTATTCTCAAAATTAAATTTCTTCTTTTCTATCCTCTAAGGCTTGCAATAAAGATGAGTCATCAATTGCTTCAAGATATGTTGCTCCTGAAATTCCTCTTGCAAGTGAGGTGATTTTTATGTTATATTTTTTTAAAATTTTTTTAATATACTCTTTTGTCATATCGCCCTCCCACTGTGGTGAAAGTGCAAAGATAACCTCTTTTATCTCTCCACTTTTGACTCTTTGTTCGAGTTCATTTATTGTTAAATCATTAATACCAATCTTACCAGATGTTGATATATGACCGCCAAGAACATGATAAACCCCGCTATAATAACCAAGTGTTTCGATTCTTATTAAATCTTTTATCTCTTCAACAATTAAAATTGTTGATTTATCCCTCAATGGATTCTTGCAAATCTCACAAATATCTTCATTTTCTGTCAAATTGAAACATATTTTACAATATTTTATTTTATTTCTTAAATTTTTTATTGATTCTATTAAATCATTTAACTCATTTTCGTCCATTCTTAATATAAATTGAGCTATTCTTTCTGCACTTTTTGGTCCTATGCCAGGTAGTTTTGTTAAATTCTCTATAACTTTTTCTAAACTTTTAGGATACATTCAACACCTTTGCTATTTTTTCTGCAATATTTATAAATTCAACACTTGACTTTAAATCTTGATTTAAAAAAACAATTGGTTCACCAATATCCCCACCCTTTCTAATCTCTATTTCAATGGGTATTTTTCCTAATAGGGGTATATTTAAATATTTACTTATTTTCTCTCCACCACCACTACCAAAAATATCATATTCTTTTTCATTTTCTGGGCATATAAAATAACTCATATTTTCAACAACACCTAAAATTTTCACATTTAATTTATTAAATGCATAAGCTGATCTTTTTGCATCGACAACAGATACATCTTGAGGTGTTGTTACAATTAAAACTCCATCAAGTGGTAAAGATTGGCCTACTGTTAATGTTTCATCTCCTGTGCCAGGAGGAAGATCAACAAGTAGAAAATCAAGTTCACCCCATAAAGAATATTCAAATAGCTCTGTAATTGCTTTTGATATTAAAGGTCCTCTCCACAAAATTGCGTTGGATTCTTCCTCCATAAGGAAACCAAGAGAGACAATTTTGATTCCATACTTTTCAATAGGAAGAATCATTTCATCAATTGCTTCGGGTCTTTCTTTTATACCAAACATCATTGGTATATTTGGTCCATTTATATCAGCATCAAGTATCCCAACACTATATCCTATTTTTTTAAATGAAGCCGCAAGATTAGATGTTATAGTAGATTTTCCAACTCCCCCTTTTCCAGATGCAACTGCTATAATATTTCTAATTTTTTCCTTATTACTTTTTTCTTTTTTTAAAGAAGATGAGATTTTTTTCAAATCATCATTTTTCATTGTTTCTAAATTTATTTGAACCTCTTTAAATCCATTTTTCTTTAAAGCTTGAACTATATTATTTTTAAGTTCATCTTTTAATGGACAGCTCTCTGTTGTAAGGAGAAATTTTAAAGATATTTTATCATCATTAAACACTATATCTCTAATCATATTCAATTCAACAATATTCCTATTTAATTCAGGGTCAACAACCCCTTCTAAAATTTTTAAAACATCCTTTTCTTCCAATTAATCTCCTTTTATTCTAAAACATACCTTTTGTAATTTGTTCTTTTCAAAAATATAAAATAGAGAAAGAAACCTTTAAAAGTTATGTCAATCGCCATAGATGTCCACGCACCAAGCATTCCTAAACCTAATATTTTAACAAGAACATAAGAAACTGGAATTCTAATTAAATACATACCAAGTGCAGTTGCAAGTAAAGGTGAGGCTGTATTTCCTCCTCCTCTTAAGCTTCCCATAAATATTAATACCATTGCATAAAATGGTTGAACAACAGATATAATTCTTACAGCAATTCTCGCATGTTCAATTACCGTTATATCATCTGTGAAAATTCTTATAAAAAAATCAGGGAAGAAAAAGAGAAAAACTCCTACTATACTCATAATAAGAACAGTCATTTTTAAGGCGGTGTAGGTATATTTTTTTGCTAACTTTTCATCGTTTTTACCAACTGATTGACCTACAAGAGTTTGAGTAGCATTTGTAAATCCAAATCCCGTATTAGATGATAAAGATTCAATATTAATTGAAACCCTATGTGCAGCAAAAGCTTCTGTTCCAATTGAGAGTACCACATTTCCAAAGAATAAATTTCCAAATGAAAACAAAAATCTTTCAAGGGAAGCAGGAAATCCAATTTTAATAAGATTTTTTATAATAATAAAATCAATTTTTGGAAAATAATTTGATAGATGAAACTTTCTTTTTTTATTAAAAAGCAAATAAAAATAAATAATAAGTGCGACTAATCTTGAAAGTGATGTAGCAATTGCAGCTCCTTTAACGCCTAAATTTGGAAAACCAAGTTTTCCAAAAATTAAAACATAGTCCAAGAAAATATTTAATCCATTAGCAATTGAAGTGACATAAAAAAGTGTTTTTGTATCTCCTATGCCTCTAAAAATTGCACCCAAAACAAATGGTGCGACAAAAATAAACGATGGAGTTATAATCCAATAAAGATAATCGCCAGATATTTTTTTTAAAGCAATTTCGCCACTGAATGGATAAAAGACAGAATATGAAAAAAATAACCCAAAAATTAGAAATCCTATTGAAATAAAAACCACTAAATATAAAGATTGCCATATTATCTCTTTTGTTTTGATATATTTTTTTGCTCCATAATTTTGTGCCACCAGAACATTTGTTCCGATATTAATAGCGACCATTATTGCAATAAAAACAAAAATCAATTGGTTAGCTAAACCAACACCAGCAAGAGGAAGGGCTCCTAATCTTCCAACAAAAGCCATATCAACAAAAGAGAATAAAGTATGAAAGAGATTTTCTCCAACAGATGGTAAAGCTAAAGAAAGGAACTTTTTTACAGTTCCATCCTCTATATTAGATTTATCAATAATTTTTTTATTAAAATTTCTTTTTATCAATTCGACATAATTCCTGATTTAAAACTTTTCAAACTCTTATTATAATATATAAATATAAAAAAATTGTCAACCAAAAATAAATGTGATATTATATTTTAGATTTTAAAAAATTTGGTATAATAGATATCTATCTTATTTAGGAGGATAAAGATGAGAGAGATAAAACTTGTTGAGCAGAGCTTTGAAAGAAGTGACTTACCTAACTTTAAGCCAGGAGATACCTTAAAAGTATATATAAAAATTAAAGAAGGGGGAAAAGAGAGAATACAGATATTTGAAGGTATATGTATAGCAAGAAAAGGAGGGGGATTAAAGGAGACATTCACTGTTAGAAAAATATCTTTTGGCGTAGGAGTAGAAAAAATTTTTCCATTACATTCACCCTCGATTCATAAAATAGAAGTGGTAAGATATGGTGATGTCAGAAGAGCAAAACTCTACTATTTAAGAGAACTTAAAGGTAAAAAAGCTAAAGTTAAAGAAAAAAGAAAAATGAAACAAATTGTGGAAGAGTTAAATAAAGAAAATCCTGAAGAAGATACAAATAATAAATGAACAAAGTAGTAAAAGAAATAATAAGTTGGATTCTAACTTTTCTAATAGCTTTTGCTTTAGCATTTGCAATAAGAACTTATATATTTGAACCATATAAAGTTCAGATGTCTTCAATGAATCCAACTCTTTATGAAAATGACTTGATTATTGTTAATAAGTTTATATTAAAATTGAGAGAGCCAAAAAGAGGCGAGGTTGTTATTTTTAAACCTCCCTATGGAGATAAAGATTATATAAAAAGGGTAATAGGACTGCCAGGAGAGATAATAGAGATAAAAGATGGATTTGTATATATAAATGGAGAGAGACTCATTGAACCATATATAAAAAATTCAACACCTGGGAATCTTCCGCCATTAGAAATTCCTGAAGGAAAGATATTTGTTATGGGTGATAATAGAGGTAATTCTCTTGATTCAAGAGAATTTGGGCCAATCGATTTAGAAAAATTGGATGGAAGAGCTGATATTATTTTTTGGCCCTTAAAACATATTAAAAATTTAAACAATGTCAAATTTGAATTTAGTGGGAGTTGATGAAGCAGGAAGAGGAGCTATTGCTGGACCACTTGTAGTCGCTTCTTTTTTAGATTGTTATTATTATCCTACCTATGTTAAAGATTCAAAAAAAATAAAAGAAGAAAAAAGAGAAGAAATTTTTGATATTTTTTTAGAAAAAAAATATAATTTTGGTATTGGAATAGTATCAAATTTATATATTGATAAATATGGTATATTAAATGCATTTAAAGAAGGAATATACCTTTCTCTTAATTTCATTTGTGGTAAAGAATCAAATTTATTTAACGAGAATTTTTTTGAATATTATGATTTTAGAAAAAACTACTCACTTTATTATTCTGAGTTAGATAAATCAGAAAAAAATTTTCTAATTTTAGTTGATGGAAATTTACCAGTAATAAAAGAATATAAAACTATTGCTGTGATTGATGGAGATGATAGAATTCCAATAATTAGCTCCGCATCTATTGTTGCAAAAGTTGTAAGAGATAGAATTATGAGAAGTTTAGAAAAAAAATTTAAAGATTATAATTTTTCTATAAACAAGGGTTATTGTACAAAAGAGCATTTAAAAAATTTAGAGGAATTTGGAATCTCTATCTGTCACAGAAAATCCTTTCTTCAAAATTTTCAAAAAAATGAATTTTTAGGAGGTATTTAATGAAAATTGGTTTATTCCCTTTAAGCTCAGGTAGCGATAAGAAAGACTTAGAATTAAAATTTATTTCAGATATAAAAAATTTTCTTAAAGATAAAAATATTGAGAGTTTTGAGTATAGTGATAAAGAAAATTATGATTTTGTTTTCTTTTTAGTTGTCACTGGAGGTTCTGAAAAAAATTTTTTAAAGATAAAGGACAACATAAAGCCACCATATATTTTTATAGCAAATAAATATAACAATTCTCTTCCTGCAACAATAGAAATCAATGCATATCTTGAAGGCAAAGGAAGGGTTTTCTTATGGGATAAAAAAAGTGAAAAAAAAGATTTGATAAGAACCCTGAATGCTTTAAAAATTAAGGATGAGTTTAAAGAAAAAAAACTTGGGTTAATTGGTAACCCAAGTCATTGGCTGATATCATCAACCCCAGATTTTAATGTTGTTGAAGAAAAGTTTGGTATTAAAGTAGAAAGTTATCCAGTTGAAAAATTTATAGAAAAAGTTAATGAGATTTCTGAAAATGATGAAAAAATTGAAAAAACCTTAGAAGAGATAAAGAAAAAAGTAACAAAACTATTAAATATTGATGACAATGATATAAAAAGAGCTCTGAAAGTTTATGTTGCATTGGATAGATTGATAAAAGAAAATGAGTGGGATTTAATAAGTATGGAGTGTTTTAAAATAATAGAACCATTAAATACAACTGGATGTCTTGCTCTTTCTCTTTTAACGAGCGAGGGATTGATTTCAGGTTGCGAAGGTGATATTCCATCAACATTAACTATTTATTTAATGAAAAAAATAAGTGGAAAATCTCCTTTTATGGGAAATATCGCCTGGATTGATAGAGAAGGAGAAAAAACTTTAGATTTAATTTTAGCACATTGTACAGTTCCATTGTCAATTGTTAATAACTATCTCTTAACAACTCATTTTGAGACAGGCAAAGGAGTCGGCATAAAAGGATTTTTTAATAAAGAGATTGGTACTCTTGTAAGAATTGGAGGAAAAAATCTTGATAAAATATATTTCTCAAGATGTAAAATTATAGATAATTTAAAAGATGATAATATGTGTAGAACGCAAATTTTACTTAAGACAAACAAAGACTCAGAATATTTTTTAAAAAAACCATTAGGAAATCACCATATTTTTGTTCAAGGAGATTATCAAGATGAGCTTAAGCTAATTTCAGAAATTTTTAATTTAGAGCCCCTTTCTTCATCTTGAATTTTTTGATAATAAAAGTTTCTAAAAAATAATCCTTACAATTTTAATTAAAAAATCTATTTTTTTCCTTATTGCTATTTTAAGATAAATTTAAAATAAAGGAAATGAGTTCTCTGAAAAAGTCATCCAAACCATCATTTCTTTAACTTCTTATTTCTTCTGTTATTCCCAACTTGATTGGGAATCCATTTTAAATCCTTTTAAAATCAAGTAACTAATTTTAAGATCTCTGAAAAAGCCATCCAAACCATCATTCCTTCCCCGTTTATGTCATTCCCGCGGAAGCGGGAATCTATATTATCGATGGAAACAATAGATTCCCATTTTCCCTGGAGTGGCAAAATAGTGGCAGCAGATTCCAGTTTTCCCCGCTTTCGCAGAGACGGGAGTGGCAAAATAGAGAATTTTTCAGTAGTCCCGAGATGATTTTTGTAAAACTCCTTTAAAGCATAGTTTAAAATTTAATCTTTATCAGATATTATTATTCCTGTAATTATAAAAAGCCCTCCTATAATTTCTAAAACTTTTGGTATCTCTTTAAAAAAAATTATGCCAAAGATAGTAGCCCCAAGAGGTTCCCCAAGTATTGCTAAACTTATAAAGACAGGAGAAAAATATTTTAAAGAGTAGTTTATAATTGAATGACCAATAACTTGAGGAATCAAAGCAATAAGAAAGAAAAGAAGATATTCTCTTAAAGGAAGTGGATATAATTTTATATTTAAAGAAAAAGATAGAGATAATAAAATTAAAAAACTTACTAAATAAACGGGGAATACGATATCAATTAAATCATATTTTTTTCTTAAGTAATAATCTGAAATAATATACAAAGAGGCAAATAAAGCACCAAAAAGAGCGAGCAAATTACCTTTAAGATTTGTAGAAAATGAAAAACCATATGACATAAGAATGATACCAATAATTGATAAAATGATTGCTAAAAAAGTCCTCTTCTTTATCTTTTTCTTGAATAAAAAATATGAAAAGATAGAGACAAAAATTGGATTTGTTGTTACAAGTACGGTTGAACTCATTATTGAAGTAAACCTTAAAGAGGTGATCCAGGTATAAAAATGTAAAGCAAGAAATAGGCCAGATAAAAAGAAAAATTTTAAATCATTTTTAGATATTAAGTTTCTCTTCTTTATAAAATATAATGGAAGCAAAATTATTGAACTAATCCCCATTCTGAATGTTGCTATTGCAAGTGGTTCAGAATTCGACATTCTTATAAATATTGCTGCAAAAGAAAGAGAAACAATACCAATAAAAATTAATAAATATTTAAAATTTTTATTATCCATTCTTTAAATTATATCAATAAAGTATGGTATAATTTAATTCCTATGGAATTTTTTGATGTAATAGTAGTTGGTGCAGGTCATGCTGGTTGTGAAGCAGCACTCGCCTCAAGTAGAATTGGAGCAAAAACTCTTCTACTTACAATTTCAATTGAATTTATTGCACACCCTCCCTGTAATCCAGCTGTTGGTGGAGTCGGTAAGGCTCAAGTTGTAAGAGAAGTTGATGCTCTTGGAGGTGAAATTGCTAAAAATGCAGAAAGGGCACTAACTCAGATAAAACTTCTAAACACGACCAAAGGTCCATCTGTCTGGTCTACAAGAGTTCAGATAGATAAAAATAGATATAGAGAGGAGATGAGAAAAATTCTTGAAAAAGAAAAAAATCTCCACTTAAGACAAGGCCTTGTTGAAGAGTTAATCATTGAAAATGATAAAGTGATTGGTTTAAAAACAAAAACAGGTGAGATTTATAATGCTAAATCAATTGTTTTAACACCAGGGACATTTTTAAGAGGAGTTGTTCACATAGGAAAAGAGATGATAGAAGCTGGAAGGTGGGGAGAACTTCCATCAGTTGGACTTGCCAACTCCTTAAAAGAGTTAGGATTCAATATAAAGAGATTTAATACTGGAACAACACCAAGAATAGATATTAAATCGATCGATTTAAATAAATTTGAAATAGATGAAGGAGAAAAAACACCTATCTCTTTTTCATTTGATACAAAGCCAAGGGTATGGGAAAATCAAATTCCATCTTATAAAGGATCAACAAATATAAAGACAATTGAAACTACGAGAAAATATCTTGAATATGCTCCATCTGTTACGGGCTTAATGGTTAAGATTGGACCAAGAACTTGTCCATCAATTGAAGAAAAAGTGAGATGGTTTCCAGATAGAATAGAGCACTCCTTTTTCCTTGAAAAAGAGGGTTTCAATACGGATGAGACATATATACAGGGAATGTATATGAGCGTTCCTATGGAATATCAGATTGAAATATTGAAAACGATTCCTGGTTTTGAAAATATAAAAATGATAAGACCTGGTTATGCAATTGCCTATGATCTTATTGATCCTTTGGAACTTTTACCAACTCTTCAAACCAATAAATTTGAAAATCTTTTTCTTGCAGGTCAGATAAATGGGACAACTGGATATGACGAAGCAGCGGGTCAGGGAATTTTAGCAGGGATAAATGCAGCTCTATATGCAAATAATAAAAAATTACTTATCTTAAAAAGAGAGGATAGTTATATAGGTGTTATGATAGATGATCTGATAAAAAAAGGTATAGATGAACCATATAGAATAACTCCATCACATGTTGAAAATAGGATATTATTGAGACAGGATAATGCAGATGTTAGATTAACTCCAATCTCTTATGAAATAGGATTAGTAAGTTATGAAAGATATAAAAAGGTTGTTGAAAAAAAAGAGAAGATAAATGAACTTATAAATATCCTTATTAATAAAAAGATAAATCCATCTTATGAAAATAATGAAATATTAAAATCAATAGAAGAGGATACTATAAATACTCCATACACAATTTTTGATCTATTAAAAAGACCAAGCTTTTCAATAGAAAAATTGAAGAAATTTTTCCCAGAAGTATCAAAATATGAGGATGATGTACTTTTCGAGGTTATGATAGAGGCAAGATATTTTGGTTATATTAAAAGATATCAAAAAAATTTAGAGAGTTTAAAGAAGTATGAAAAAATAACTATTCCAGAAAATATTGATTATAAACTTGTTCCAAATCTTTCAAAGCAAGCCCAAGAGAGATTGACTAAATATAAACCAAAAAGTTTAAAAGAAGCAAAAGAATTAACAGGAGTAACACCAGCTGATGTTCTCAATTTGCTTCTCTATTTAGAAAAAAATAGATTTAAATTTAAAGAAGATGGTTCCAGTGAAATGGATTGATTATAATCTAATCAACAGAGAATTCTTTATTAAGAGTTAATATTGGTTCTCCATATAAATCATAGATTTTATAAGTTATTTTATATTTTCCCTTTTTATTAATTTCAAAAACATAATCATATGGTTCTTCCAAAAGAACACCCTTCATCTCATCATTTATAAATATAATCACAGAAAAACTATTTTTTGGCGCATTTTTTAATGAAATTTTAACTCTATCATTTATTTTTGGTTTTGATGGATTGATTATAATTTCACTATTTTCAATTTTTTCATTTACAACTATCTCTTTTCCTGTTTTTCCTTTAAGCATTCCATCATAACTCCATAAATAAACAGAAATATAATATTTCCCAGATTTTTCTGGATACCACATCATTTTAAGAGGGGGTGATGAAACAAAAGTTTTTTCTCCATTGATATCAAACTCAAGAGTATCTCCAATCTTAAAATCTGTTTGAACCTCCAAAACAACAGGATTTCCTATAAACACAGAAGTTGGAGCTATCAATTTAATTTCAGTGGATAATTGTTTGGGATTATAATAATTTTTTGGAATATCATCTGGGTCATAAAATATTTTTAATTTTTTAAGATCTTCACTACAATTCTCATCTGCAAGTAAATTTTCATTATCTTTATAAACATAAACTTTATATTCTCTATGATAGGAACATAAAGGAATATTTATATTACTTATGAATAGTTCATATCTTGTGGATTTACAATAACTATTTTTTAATAAACCTGTCTTTGAACAAAAAGATCTATAAACAACTTTCTCTGGTTTCTCCCAATCGACTGGTTTTTTTATTTTAATAAGTTCTTGTATAACATTTTTCCATATCTGACCTGCAAATCTACTTCCCCAGTTATATACACCTTCAAGTCCAATCAGTTCTTTATCTGAACCTACATAACAACTAACCACATAATCATTTGTATATCCAATGAACCATCCACTTGTAAAA
>JAKPCM010000110.1 GCA_029553255.1 Caldisericota bacterium
CCTATCATTTTTTCTTATATTGGAGAAGATTTTATAGGAAAAGGAATATATAATGAATTATCAAAATATTTTAACCTTAATTTAATTCAAAAAGTTAATTCAACAAACATAATTTTATATTTTATAAAAGAAGACAAATTCGATGTTGTTGGCTTAAGAAAACAAGATTTAATATTTAAAGTGAATGAAAATTTTCTCAAAGTATACAATGATATAAAAATAGTTCACATATCTCCATATATATTTATGAATAATGAGAATTTTAAATTCTTTAATGAGATAAAAAGAGAGAATAAAATTTTTTTAACAAACCTTTCAATACCAATATTGGATAATTATAGATTTTTAAAAATATTGAATAAATTTGATTATATTTTTATGAATCTTGAGGAAGCTAAAAAATTAACTAAAAAAGAGGATTTAGAAGAAATAAAAAGATTTTTAAAAGAGAATTTTATAAACTCAATTTTAACTCTTTTGGATGGAGTTTATTTTTTGAACAAAGAAGAAGAGATTTTTCTTGATATAGAAAAGATTAACCAAAAAATAAATATTGGAGCTGGTGATTACCTTATTGGTGGCTTTATTTCTGGTCTATATAAAAACTTAAGAATTGAAGATTGCTTAAAATTTGGCATAGAATCAGTAAAAAATTATTTAAATTTCATTAAATAAAAAGAAAACATGTAAGACAATTTACATTAATTATATTTATATTTGACAAATAGTTATTTTTTTTTATAATATTATCAAGGGGCTCGTAGCTCAACGGCAGAGCGGGTGGCTCATAACCACTAGGTTCTAGGTTCGAATCCTAGCGAGCCCACCAAGAGGATTTTTATGGATTTAAAAAAAAGAGACTCTCTTCTTCTATACAAACTTCAATTACTTGACTTAAAAATTTTTCAAATTGAAAATAGCGATATTGAAAAAAATCTTATTGAAATTCTTCTCGAGATTAAAAAGACAGATGAAGATGTTAAAAAGTTATCTAATGAATTAAAAGAAAAAGAACTCGAAATAAAAAACATTGAAGGAGAAATAGCTGATTTAAATAGAAGAAGAGATAAATTAAAAGAAGCCCTTTCTTCAGGAAAAAAATTAAGCGAGAAAGAATTAAACTCAATTCAAAGTGAAATTGATAAAATTAACAATTTAACAAAGAAGAATGAGGATGTTATTATTGAAATAGATGAATTTATTGAAAAAACTAAAGAAAAAATTAAAAAACAGAATGAGTTTTTAGATATAAAAAAGAAAGAGGAGCTAAATGAAGAGTTAAAAATAAAGGAAGAGAAAGAGAAGTTAAATATTGATAAGGATAAATATATTAAAAAAAGAGATGAGTTAATAAAAAAAATACCAGAAGAATTACTCAATTTTTATCAAATCAACATAAATAGATTTGGAAGAAAAATAATATCTGTTGTTATAGAAGATAGATGTAGTGAATGCGGTATGATTCTACCTTATGGATTGATATCTATTCTAAAAAATAGTGATAAATCTATCAATTGTGAAAATTGTGGAAGATTTTTAATTTTGAAAAAGGATATTGATATTGATTTTTAATATTATTTTCAATTTTATTCTTGGAGCTATAGTTGGAAGTTTTTTAAATGTATTAATATATAGATTGCCAAGAAAAATAGAAGTAGTTTATTCAAGATCTTTTTGCCCTGAATGTGGACATAAACTTGGTTTTTTCGATTTGATTCCTCTTTTATCATACATTTTATTAAAAGGTAAGTGCAGATATTGTGGTGAAAAAATATCTTTTATTTATCCATTGGTTGAATTTCTAACAGGTATAATTTTTGTTATATCATTTATATATTATGGATTTTCAATTTTTTATTTAAAATTTGTTATTTTCTCTTCAATACTTATTGTAATATCAATAATTGATTTAAAAACAATGGAAATAATGGATGGACCATTATATTTCGGGCTTTTTATGGGAGTTATTTTTTTATTAATTGAAAAAAATTTTATTAACACTCTTTATGGAATTGTTATTGCTCCTTTGATTTTTTTCTTGATAATTGTTTTATCAAAAGGAGGAATGGGTGGTGGAGACCTTAAATTATCTTTCCTTTTTGGTCTTTATCTAAGTTTTCCAAAAATTATCCCTTGGTTTTTTTTATCATTTTTAATAGGATTTATTCCAGCAATCTATCTACTTATAACAAAAAAGGCTACAAGAAAAACACCTCTTCCATTTGGTCCATTTATGGCAATCTCTGGAATAATTGTATTTTTATTTGGAAATCAAATTATTAGATTTTACAATAATTTGATGTTATAATATGAATAATTATGGCTAATTTATTTGGTAAATCACCAGCAATCGGTCTTGATTTAGGATCAGGGTATATAAAAATAGCTCAATTGAAAGAAACAACAAAAGGGCTAAACCTTGTAAATATTGGTTTGCTTCCTACTCCTAAAGGTGCTATTGAAAATGCTAAAATTATGAATCCAGAGGATATATCAGAGGCTATAAAAACCCTTCTTAGAATGTTTTCTTTTATTGGAAAAAGAGTAGTTGCATCTGTTTCTGGCCAACTTGTAACTGTTAGAACTTTAACTGTTGATAAATTGCCAGAGCCAGATCTTAATGAAGTTATAAAGTGGGAGATACAAAAAATTCTTCCTTATAAACTTGATGAAGCATCAATTGATTACCAAATTCTTGGAGTTGTTCCTGAAACTGAAGGTAAAAAATTATCAGTAATTGCAGCAGCAGCGAGTCTTGATATTATTAATAGTATTGTATCGGCAATAAAACTTGCAAAACTTGAACCAGTTGCAATAGAAATTGAGTCTTTTGCTGAATTAAGACTTCTCGATTTCACATATAGTGATAAATATTCAAAAAACATTATTCTACTTGTAAATTCAGGTTATTCATTTACATCTATAAATATAATTGAAGATGGTGTTTTAAGATTCACAAGGGTTATACCTTTTGGTGGAAAATCTCTTATTAGAGTTATACAGGATACGCTCAAGGTAAATGAGAAAGAAGCAGAAACATATCTTGTTACTGCATGTGATCTAAATGTTGAAAAATATTCTAAGGATTCAGACACCTTAAGAATAACAGAATCTGTTTTACCAATTATTGAAGAATTTGCTTTGGAAATTAAAAGATCTATCACTTATTTCCAAGGTTTACCAAACTTTTCAGGAAAAGATTTCCTCGTTATTTTAGGTGGTGGAACATCTAAAATCAAAGGTTTGAATGATTATATTAAATCGTATTTAAAAGTCCAGTCGATTCTCGATGATTTGCTTATTAAAGGAGTCGAATATAATCCAAAACTTTTTACTGAAGATTATTTAAGAGAGATGTCTCCATTTTTTACTGTTGCAGTTGGACTTTCAATGAGAGAATCATTCGAAAAATTTGAAAAAGCAAAAAAATTAACTCCAAAACAAAAATTAACAGTAAAGAAAGGTAAATGATATGAATATAAAAATTAATCTTTTACCTATAACCAAGAAGAAAGCCAAACCAACAGATATAAACATTATAATTATATTCATATTTTTTATTTTGGTTCTTGGATTAATTTATTTCTTCTATAATACTAAAATTAACACTCTTACAGATGATCTTACAACAATACAACATAATATAACAAGATACAGTGATATGGAAAGTTTGAAAAATGAAAAAATAAAATCTGATAATGTTTTAAGTTATTATATAAATACAATAAACAAG
The DNA here is from genome assembly GCA_029553255.1 of Caldisericota bacterium. Taxonomy (GTDB): domain Bacteria; phylum Caldisericota; class Caldisericia; order B22-G15; family B22-G15; genus JAAYUH01. Next base: position 3,734 of record JAKPCM010000110.1, read on the forward strand.
CTTGGTAAAAACCAGGTTAAATTTTCACAATTTTTCAATACTCTTTCGCAGAATTTTCCAAGTTATGCATATCTTACAAATCTTGATGTTGATCTTGATACAAAAGTTATAAGACTAACTGGCGTTGTTGATGATTATTATAACCTTGGAAGATTATTAAACTACTTATCAAATTTCAAACTTATGAGCAATGTTTATTTATCAAATTTCTCTAAACAAGCTGTAACTGGACAGGAAAGCAAATCATCAGTTACATTCACAATTGTAGCCATATGGAATGTGGGGGCTGAAAAATGAAATTAAACAATAAATATCTTTTTCTGATAATATTAATGGCACTTATATTTTTCGCTTTTTATAATTTTATTCTAAAAAATCAGATTCAAAAAGTTAAAGAGTTGAATCTTAAAATTGACGAAGCTAATGCAAAACTTGATGAACTATTAAATATCAAGAAAAATGAAGATAAAATAAGATCATTATTAGATGAAAATAAAAAAGATATTGAAGAGTTAAGATCTATTTTACCAATCGGTGAAAATTTACCAATTCTTTTAGCACAATTCAATCAAGTTGAAAAAGATTTAAATATCATATTTAACAATTTAAATTTTGTTGGAGGAGTTTCACAAAAGGGTGGAAACGTATCAAGTTCAAGATTAATGGTTAGAGATGATTATTATGAAATGAAAGTTACTTTTTCTATCACTTCAAATTATGAAACTTTTATGAAACTTCTTGATAGATTAGAAAACTTCCCAAGAGTTCTTGGAATAAGAAAAATAAGTGTATCATCTCAGAGAGCAACTTTTGAAACAGAAAAAGTAGCCTCTCATAATTATAATTTTGAAATTTATATATATTCTGCAAAGGAGCCATAAATATGGCAACAAAAGTTAAAGTAGCAAATAAGAAAAAAGAGGAACAAAAAAAGAGTCAAACAATTTTGTTAATATCATTTTTTATACTTATAGGAGTAGCTGGGGTACTTTTCTATTTTTTATACCTTAAACCTCCTGTTAAGAAAGAAGGAACTACACCAACCACGAATATTATGAATACTGTTTTAAAAGATTATAGTATCGATGATTTGAAAGAAGACATAGAGAAAAGAAAACTTGTAATACCATCTATAGAAACTAAATCTGAAGAGATAGGAAAGGAAGATCCTTTTACTCCATGAAAATTAATTTGAATGAAAATATTTCACATTTTTTAATAATTAAAACTGAAAATATAAGATATTTATCAAATTTCACTGGGGAAGATGCCTTTCTTTTAATTAATAGTGATAGAAAAATTCTTTTTGTTGATTCAAGATTTACTACTCAAGCAAAAGAAGAAGTCTTTAATGATATCGAAGTTATTGAATATAAACCTCCTATTGAAAATTTTATTTTTGATAATTTCGAAATTGATAAATTGGGACTTGAAGATACAATTAAATATAGTTTTTATAATCTATTTTCTAAAAAATTTGGAGTTGATAAAATAGTTGTTAAAAAAGATTTTGTTGAAAATTTTAGAGTAATAAAAAATGATAAAGAGATAGAAAAAATTTCGAAGGCAGAGGAAATATCTGAGAAATCATTTATTAAAACCTTAGAATTAATAAAAGAAGGCACAAGTGAAAAAGATCTTTCTATAGAACTTGAATATCAGATGAAAAAACTTGGGGGAGAAAAAAATGGATTTGATACAATTATCCTATTTGGTGAGAGAGGAGCTCTTCCACATGGTAAACCCGGTGATAGAAAATTAAAAAATAATGAAGCTATAATTTTTGATTTTGGTACTATTTTTAATGGTTATCATTCTGATTGTACAAGAACTGTTATATTTGGAAATATGAGTTCAGATTTTATAGAAGCATTTAACATAGTGAAAGATGCTCAAATGATGGGAATTAATTGTCTAAAAGAAAATTTAAAAGGATATGAGGTTGATAAGATAAGTAGAAACTATATTAAAGATAAAGGATATGGTGATTATTTTGGACATGGATTAGGGCATGGTGTTGGCCTTGAAATTCATGAAAGACCAACTCTTTCACCAAGAGGAGAAGAAGAATTAAAAGAAAATATGGTTGTAACAATTGAACCAGGAATATATATTCCAAACAATTTTGGAATAAGAATTGAGGATTTAGTTGTTGTTAAAAAAGATGGTTGTTTAAACTTAACTAAATTAGATAAATATATTAAGATTTAAAAATTTTTTCAATTAAATAAAGAAAAGTTATACCAAAAGATATCGAAGCAAAAATGGTTAAAAACAAAAATCCAACTTTAGGTAAGATAATAAAAATAAATACAACAAGAACTCCAATTATAGTTGATAAAATTTTTTCGCTGATATTATCTTGTAAATCCTTTTTAAAAATTTTTAAAATATAATTACCCAATTTATTAACAATTACAGAAATTCCACAAAAACCTAAAATTATAAGAGTTATGATATAGATAATATATATTGATCTCCCAAAAGGAAATATTGCTTCCTTTGGAATAATGAAAAGTGACAAAGTGAAAATTACTATACTTAAAGGAATTATATATAAAATGTTTTTGACAAAATAACTTGATATATTTATAAAAATTTTTTCAAAAAGAATAAGGAATAATAATGAAAAAATTGCCGTTAGTAAAATAATAACAATCTTAAGGAGTAATCCCTCATTTGAAAGGAATATAGGTGGGATATTTAGATTATTAGAATTTTCAGAACTCTCTTCTGGTGGAAACTCTATTCTTCTACCAACAACAATTGCTTCATCATCCATTGTAATTCTGCCATTATATGTTATCACATCACCTCTAACATAAGATTTTTCTTTTAAATTTATATTACCCTTTAAAACAATTATATTTCCCAATACCTTTCCATAAACAGTAACATTTCCATTACCAAGCCTAACATCTCCTCTTATTTCTTCATTTGATTTTATAACAATATCTCCATTGCCTTTTACTATTCCCTGAGCATTAACTAAATTTGGTATAGATATTATTAGAAATAGAAGGATTAATATTAGAAATTTCTTCACTGTTTTCCTCCTTTTGTATTGAATCTAACCTTTATAAAAATTACTCCAAATATAATTGATAGTAAAAGAAGTAAAAAATAGATTGTTTGAGTTAAAAACAGAGGATTTGAAAGATAAATTTCAATATATGTTTCAATTCTTTTTATTGATTCATTCTCATCAAGAATAAAATTTGGAGTTAAAAAAGAAACTTGATGTGGTAGTAAAAGTATTATTAAAATAGAAAGTATAACAATGGGTATTAAATATATAAGAGAAAATTTTTCTTTTTTTAAAATTCTATCCATTATAGATTTTTTCTCTTCATTTGATAATTTATATATCTTTTTTAAATCAGATAACCTTTCTTCAAATTTCTCTTCCATTACCTACCTCTTTATACAATAGTTTTCTTAATTTCTCTTTTGCTCTAAAAATCCTCACTTTAACATTTTCTAAAGAGATGTTTAAAATATTTGCAATTTCATCATAAGATAGATCTTGCTGATAAAAAAGTAAAAGTATTTCTCTATCATTCTCGTTAAGTTTTTTTAAGGCATCTTCGAGCATGACATCTCTCTCAAAATAATTTTCTTCTGTAAATTTATCAGTTTCAAGTTCTTCGTATACTTTATTTTTTCTCATAAAATTTATTCCTTCATTTCTCGCAATTTTTATTAACCATGGAAAAAACTCTTTATTTTCATCAAAGTTTTTAATTCCTTTAAAGGCTTTAAAAAAAACTTCTGATGTTAAGTTCAAAGCCTCATCTCTATCACCTAAAAATCTTATAAAATACGAAAATACTCTATCACTATATTTTTCGACAAGGAGTCCAAACATCTCTTTATCTCCTTTTTTTACCTCCTTGATAATTTTACTATCAGGTACATCATTCACACCTATAAGTATATACTTTTATAAAATTTTTTTGTTACATATATTTGTGTTATATTTAATATATGAAAAGTGGAGTCGTTGTTCTTGCTGGAAAGCCAAATACAGGTAAATCAACGCTTTTAAACTATATTCTAAAAGAAAAAATTGCCCCGGTATCATCAAAACCTCAAACAACAAGAAAAAGGTTGAAGGGAATATACACAGAAGAAAGAGGCCAAATAGTTTTTATTGATTCCCCAGGATTGCATAAACCAATTTATGTTTTAGGAAAATATATGGTTGAGGAAGCTATAAAAAATTTATATGATGGCGATGTTTTATTATGGATTATTGATTCATCAAAAAATTTAACAGAGGAAGATTATACAATTTATGATAGAATAAAAAATATAAAAAAACCAAAAATTATTGCAATTAACAAAACTGATATTGTCAATCCAAATAGAAAAAAACTTATTAATGAATTAAATAATTTTGATTCAATTGATAAAATAATTCCTATATCATCAACTACTGGAGAAAATGTTGATATACTTCTCGATGAAATATTTAAAATTTTACCAGAAGGTAAATATCTATATGATCCAGATATTTTAACAGATTCAACTGAAAGAGAGATAGTGAGTGAAATTATTAGAGAAAAAATCTTGATTAATACAGAAGAAGAGATTCCTTATTCAGTCGCTGTTTTAATTGATGAATTTAAAGAGAGAGAAAATGGAAAAGTGTACATAAAGGCTATTATTTATGTTGAAAAAGAATCTCAAAAAAAAATTTTAATAGGCTATAAAGGTAATCTAATTAAAAAAATAGGAATCGAATCAAGAATCGAAATTGAAAGATTTTTAGGAAAACCTATTTTCCTTGAGTTGTGGGTAAAAGTATATAAAAATTGGAGAAAAAAAGAGGAGGCTATAAGATATCTTGGGTATAAATAATTTTAAAAGAGAGGAAGAACTTTTCTTTTCGAGTTTATCATATTTAACAATTGGAATAATTGGTATTTTTATGCTTGTTTCAGGTATTAAAGATTCTGAATATCTCGAATTCCATGCAAAAAGATCAGTTATTTACTGGGCTTTCTCAATTCCTTTATGGATAATCTTTTCAATAATATCTCACTATATTTATATTAAAACAACAAATTTACCATCTATTAATATAATTTTTTATTATGTATGGAAAATAATTTTTGTAGGTTTTGGATTTTTTATGATTATCTATGCTTTTTATCTTTCATATTTAGCTTATACTGGAAAGAAAAAAAACTTATATTTATATGAGAAAATTTTAAAGAAATTCGGGGTGAAGCTATGAAAAGATTTTTTAATGGTTTAACATTATCAATAATATTTGGGATAATTTTTACATTATTAAGAAAAAGTCTTGATATTTACTTATATATTCCTGGTATGGATTCTCTTTTCCCAATAATTTTTTTATCGTATATTCTTATTCTTGTTATGATTGGAATTTATTTAAATAATCCAATATTTGGTATTATATGTGGTCTTGTTTCTCTTTTTTCTAAATATTTAACTGAAATTACTACACTAAAATTTGATGGTACTCCAATTGTAACTTTTACAGATAAATTATATCCAAATTTAAATTTTGAAAATTTAAATATACTTTTGACACCAATTATTTTTTCTATTCTATATTTTTTACTCTCTAAAATTGATTCTGAAAAAAGAGAGAAAGTCAATAATCCCTTAATCTCATTAATATTATTGATATCACTATTTTTAGGTTTCTTTTTGAATTATTATTATCTTGAAGATTCAATTTATCTTCTTCCTCTTACCTCTTTTATTCTTGGATTAATATCCTTTAATTTAGTTCTTTCACTAACTTCGGGAATCTTCTTTGGTATTTCTTTTTCTTTTTTTAATCTACTAATTTTAAAATTTAAAGGTGATTTAGCTCTTATGTTTAGCGAACCATACAATCTTATACCTTATACAATAACTGTTCTTATTTTTACAATTGTTGTAACTGTATTATCATCATATGTTTTTTACATAATTTTCTCTGTCTTGAAAGGTAGAAGAATTTCTGCTAAAGTTAAAGGGTTAGAAGAAAAAGGAGTAAAAGAAGAAACTCCTGCTTTGCAGAAAGAGCAAAGCCAAAAGACCGAAGGAGGTAATGATGAGAAAGTACGAGATGATGATGATCTTCAAGCCAAATCTCAGTGATGAAGATTTGAAAACTGAAGAAGAGAGGATTAAAAATCTAATTTTAGATTCAGGTGGTGAATTCATAAATTCAAATTTATGGGGCAAAAGAAAACTGGCTTATCAAATTGAAAAACAGAATGAAGGTATTTATTATCTTTTTTATTTTAGAATGCCACAGAATAAACTTACAGAATTTAAAAAAACATTAAAACTAAATATGAATATCTTGAGGTTTATGATATTAAAAATGGAGGATACTGTAAATGTATAATAAAATTATTCTTATAGGAAGATTAACAAAAGACCCAGAGAGCAAATATACACCGAGTGGAACTCTTGTTTCAACTTTTAGATTAGCATCGGGAAGGGTTTATACAGATAAAAATGGTGAAAAACAAGAAGAAACCCTTTTCATTAATGTTATTACATGGGGCGGAAAAAGTAATCTTGCTGAAAATGTGGGTAAATATTTGAAAAAGGGATCACTGGTTCTTGTTGAAGGAAGACTAAGAATTAGAAATTATGAGACATCAGATGGTTCCAAAAAAATTGCTGTTGAAGTAATAGCAAATACAGTCAAATTTTTATCAAAGAGAGAAGAGGAAGGACCATCTGAGGAAATCGAAGAACCAGTTGATGAAGAGATACCAATTGATTAAAGGAGGTATTTATGAATAGAGATAAAACAAGTAGAAGATTTAAACCCGGAACAAAAGTGTGTTATTTTTGTAAAAATAAAATTGATAACATTGATTACAAGGATCCTGAACTTTTAAGAAAATTTATAACACCAAGAGGGAAAATTATACCAAGAAGAAATACTGGAGTTTGTGCAAAACACCAAAGAATGCTTTCTCTTGCTATTAAAAGAGCAAGAGAAATGGCACTTTTACCTTATGTACAATACTAAATGAAAAAAATTAAAGTCATCCTTTTAAAGGATATAACTAATTTAGGAAAAAAAGGAGACATTGTGGATGTCTCCTTTGGTTTTTATATGAACTATCTCGAAAAAAATAATCTTGCTAAAAGAGTTTCAGAGGGAGAAGAAAGGGATTATGAGTTAAGAAAAAAAATAAAAGAAGATAAAGAATCAAAAGAAGAAGAAAGAGCAAAATTTTTAAAAGATAAAATTGAGAAAGAAGTTTTTACAATAAAAAGAAAGGCAGGAGAAAAAGGGAAACTTTATGGCTCAGTTACAAACGAAGATATTGCTGAAATTTTGAAAAAAAAGATTGGTGTATCTATCGATAAGAAAAAAATTGAAATAGAAGCACCAATAAAGACAATTGGATATTATGAAGCAAAGATCAAATTATTCAAAAATTTATATGCAAAAATTAAGTTGAATATTTTAGAAGAATGAGTGAAGATATATTTGGAAAAGTACCACCTCATAGTATTGAAGCTGAACAAGCAACCCTTGGTTCAATATTAATTGATACAGAAGCAATTTTTAAAGTAGTTGATTTTCTGCAGCCTGAACACTTTTATAGAACTGCTCATCAGATAATTTATGAAAGTATAAGAGAACTATTTGAAAAAAATGAACCAATAGATCTTTTAACACTTTCAGAATATCTTAAGAAAAAGGGCAAACTCGACGAAGTTGGTGGTTTTTCTTATCTTGCGACACTAACAAATATAGCACCAACTGCATTGAATATAGAAATTTATGCGCAGATAGTTGAAGAAAAAGCAATTTTAAGAGAAATAATAAAATCAGGAATCGAGATAATAAATTTAGCATTTGCAGGCGAAGATGATGTTGGAACAATTCTCGATAAAAGTCAGGAGATACTTTTTGATATTGCGAAAAAAAGAATGGTAACACCATTTTATCCTTTAAAGGATCTTTTAAAAGAATCATTCGAAAGGATTGAAAGTTTATATAAAGAAAAGAAGGGGATTTCAGGTATTCCAACCCATTTTAAAAAACTTGATGAAATTCTTGGAGGTTTTCATAAGAATGATTTACTTATTTTAGCTGCGAGACCTTCAATCGGAAAAACATCTCTTTCAATTAATATATGTGTTAATATTACTCTTAAAGAAAAAATACCTGTTGCAATATTCTCGCTTGAAATGTCAAAAGAACAGATAGTAGAAAGGATACTTGAATCAACAGCAAATGTTAATTTCCATAAATTAAAAACAAGTTTATTATCTGATGATGACTGGTCAAGACTTGGAAGGGCTTATGGACCACTGTATGATGCTCCAATTTATATTGATGATTCATCAGATATTTCTATTCTTGAAATAAGAACAAAAGCAAGAAGATTGAAAAATACAAAAAATCTCGGAATGATAGTTGTTGATTATTTACAACTTATGCATCTTAAGACAAAAGTAGAAAATAG
>JAKPCM010000128.1 GCA_029553255.1 Caldisericota bacterium
AATCCTTTTAAAGTCAAGTCACCAATTCTAATATAATAATCTATCAAGTAAGAGTGTATTAGAATTTATAATGAAATTAAAAATGTTTTTCTCTTTGATATTAAACACATTCAAACAGACAATTGTTTCAGATTTCATAAATAGTTATTAAGATTACCTTGAAAAGGAAAATATCATTCAGTTCTTTAACTATCTATCATTCAATTCTTTAACTATCCTAAGATATATAAAGATAACTCAAACATAGAGAGATTTAATAGAGTAATAAAGGGAAGTTCATATATTAAACTTTTGAAAATCTACTTTTTGATATAGATGAATTCAATAGAAAACTTATGAACTATCTAATATTTTATAATACTAAGAGATCTTAATGATCATACATTAGATATAAATTGTATGACAAAAATATAAATTATATTAGAAAATATAGATACTCTTATTTTGATTTTGGAAGGCAACTTAATAATTTACATAATTACTTGACATATTAACAATTATCTGTAAAATAAAAATGACCGGGCCGTTAGCTCAGCCGGTAGAGCACCGGCCTTTTAAGCCGGGTGTCGCAGGTTCGAATCCTGCACGGCTCACCATTTCAGGCCTCATCGTCTAACGGTAAGGACACCGCTCTTTCAAGGCGGCAATGGCGGTTCGATTCCGCCTGGGGCCACCATTTAGTTTTTACATTTATTTCTTATCAAAATTTTCTTTTAATTCTCTCTCTTTTTCAAAAATAAATTTTAATGCTTTTTCTGAAAGATTTATTGCTTCATCACTGTCTCTCTCGGTAAAAACTTCAGCTGGAATACCACCAGGTAGTCCATTTGGATATCTCGTAGGAATATAATATTTATCAAGTATCAATATCTCTTTTCTCAATGATTCAAAATCTTTATCAATTTTCTCACACTCTTTAGATAAATCAGAAATTGAATGTCCCCAAATATGTTCGAATCCTTTATAAATCAAATATCCTTTTAAAATTTTTCTACTACTTGATGTGATAAAAAACAGGATACAAAAAACTTTTTACCCCTATGATTATATTTTGCTGCATCAATATCCTCACTTGCTTGTCTAATCCATCTTAATGCTTCTTTTAACTTATCATCTTTCATATAATACTATTCCATCTTTTGCTACCAACTTTCCAAAAAAACTTTTCTTTATCTCTTCAAACTCTTTAGGAGTATAAACAAAAATATCCATTGCTACATTTGGATTTAATTCTCTATAGAATTTATCTAATCTATCTAAAAAATTTAAATTTGTCTTCATTATTATGACCAAATCTATATCACTACAGATGCCAATTTCATCTCTTGCTGAAGAACCAAAAAGAATCGCTTTTTCTATATTCATATTTGGGAGAATCTTTTTTATTCTATCTATCTCTTCTTTAATTTTATTTTCTCTCTCTTTTTTTAATTTTATATTCAGTTCAACTATCTCACTCATATATAAATTTTATCACAGCAAATCTTCTATGTCCCTAATTTCCAACTCTTTAAATAATTTTTCTGCTC
>JAKPCM010000130.1 GCA_029553255.1 Caldisericota bacterium
CAACAGAGAGTTGGAATTGCAAGAAGTTTAGCTAATGATCCTGAAATAATACTTGCTGATGAACCTACTGGAAATCTTGATTCAAAATCTGGAGAGAGTATTATGGAAGAGTTTATTGAGGTAAATAGAAGTTTTGGAAAAACTGTTGTTATAGTAACTCATGCAAGAGATGTTGCTTTATATGCAAACAAAATCATTCATATAAAAGATGGATTGATAGAATCAATTGAAGATGTTAGGAGGAATTGATGAAAAAAATTTTATCATTTATTTTTATTTTATGTATAATTTTTGGAGGAGTTAAGGTTTTAATTAGTGCTCCTCAAATTGAGATAAGTAAATATGTTGTTACTCCAAAAGAGGTTTATCCTGGAGGAGAATTTTCTTTATCAATAAATTTAAAAAATAACAGCACAAAAGATAAAGCAAAAAATATAGTTTTAGAGATTAAAAAAATTGAAGGAAAAAATGATTTATCTTTTTTCTACCCAAAAAATAAAACAACTACAAGAAGGGCTGATGAACTTGAAGCAGGTAAAGATATATTGTTAGATTTTTCATTTCAAGTTGACAAAGGAGCTCCAACAGGTATATACAGGTTAGTAGTTAATATTTCATGGCAGGATGAAGGAGGAAAAAATTATAATAGTGAAGAACTGATAAGTATAACAATATCACCACCATCAATTGAGAATAGACCACTTCTAACAATTGATCGTTTCGAAACAGAACCATCTGAAGTTTCAGCTGGAGATACATTTGAGTTAAAAATTTTTATAAAAAATATAGGCGGGAAAGTAGCAAATAATATTAAACTTGAGATTAAAAAAATAGAAGGGAAAGAGGTTCTGCAATATTTTTCTCCAGTAAAATCTGGAAACATTGTATATTTGGATAAAATTGAAAAAAATGAAGTAAAAGATCTATCAATGAACTTTCTTGTAAATGACAATACTCCTTCTGGAAATTACAATTTTATACTAACATTCACATATGAAGATGAAAATAGAATAAATTATGATGGAAGTGAAATTATTGGGATTTATGTACTGGAGAAAAAGGAAAAAGCAGATATTGATATTGTTTCATATAAATTGAGTGAAGATAAAATAATACCTGGGAATGATTTTGTTTTAACAATAAAAATCTCTAACTCTGGTATTTTGGATGCTAAAAATATTAAAATATATCCGTTGAATATAGAAGGAGAAACTGGTTTAAAATATTTTTCACTGAAAGACGAAGGTATGCTTTCTTTGAATAGTTTAAAAAGTAATGAAGAGTATAGTCATAATTTTTATTTTTATGTTGATAAAAATGCTGTAGGAAAATTATATTCAATGATTTTTAAAATTGAATATGATGATGTAAAAAATGTTAGCTATTCTAAAACAAAGAGTATTGGAATTTTAATAGTTACAGATAATCCCGATTTAATTCTTACAACTTACACTACGGATAAAGAGATAATAAAACCAGGAGATTCATTCAATTTGAAATTAACTTTTGAAAATATTGGTGGATTTGATGCAAAAGGTGTGAGAGTAAAAATTGAAAATGTTGAAAATTCAAACTCCTTATATCCATTTTCAATGATATCTGGAGCAGGTACATTGTATTTAGATGAGATTAAGATTAAAGAAAAGAGGGATTTTGTTTTTTCAATAAAAGTAAGTGAGGATTGTGAAGATAACAGGGTCTATAATATAAATTTTTCAATTGGTTATAAGGATATA
>JAKPCM010000147.1 GCA_029553255.1 Caldisericota bacterium
AAATGTTATGCCAGTTTTAAGTGTTGAAGGATTTGAAAAAGAGACTGATGAAAGAAGAGGAAAAGGTGTATATCAAAAATTAATGAATGCAATGGACTTACTTAGAGAAAACAAAATTCCATTTGGTTTTTCTGTAACATATACAAGACTCAATGCTGAAACAGTTACAGATGAAAAATTTCTTGATATGTTAATCAATAAAGGTGCAATATTTGGATGGTATTTCCTATATATGCCAGTTGGAAGAGAACCATCAACTGAACTTATGGCAACACCTGAACAGAGAAAAAAACTTGGAGAATTTACAAGATGGTCAAGAGAAAATAAACCAATATGGCCTATGGATTTCTGGAACGATGCCCCATATGTAACTGGTTGTATAGCAGGTGGAAGAAGATATGTCCATATTAACCATAAAGGCGAAGTTGAACCTTGTATATTCTTACATTTTTCTGGTGGAAATGTTAAAGATAAACCACTTGTCGAAATTTTAAAGTCACCTTTATTTACAACAATCAGAAAATTTCAACCATTCAACAAAAATCTTCTTATGCCTTGTGAAATTATTGATGAACCAAAAGTTTTTAGATATATTTATAAAAAAACTAAACCTCAAGCAACTGACCTTGATGCAGATTTGATTGCAACAGACGAAACCTTGATGAAAAATCTTGACGAATATTCAAAGAATATTAGTAAAATTTATAAAGATATATGGGAGAAAGAGCCAGTTTTTGAAAGATATAGAAATTATATAAAGGAAGTTATGGAGGAGAAGAAAAAAAGATTAAATCAGGAAGCGCTTGAAAAAAGGAAAAGATACGAAGAAATTTTAAAGAGAAAAGAAGAGAAAGAAGTAGCAGAAAAAATTAATTAGAGTCACCATATAGCTAATTAAGAGGAGTTTTTAACCTTAATGAATTTTTTTAAACCTGCCTCAAAAAGAGGCAGGTTTTTTTATTCTATAAGATTCACCAATTGATTGATAATTTAGAAAATTTTATTTACTATCTTTCTAATAAATTTTTTGCTTTCTCAATCCATTTTTTATCTGAGAGTAGAGCTCTTCCAATACCAACTGTGTCACAATATCCATTTTCAATCAAATAATTAGCAAAATCTGGAGTTTTTATTCCACCAGTTAAATTAACTGGAATGGTTACCAACTCTTTCAATCTTTTGCTGTAATCTTTGAAATAACCATCGTAACTCCATATCTCTTTTGGTCTACTACCAGAATAACCACCAGTTATATCAATCATATCAACCTTATAAGAAACCTCTTTTCCAATTAGTAAACCATCATCGACTGATAATCCATCATCATAGAATTTATATTGAGGTGGATTATCTGCAACTGGTAGTCTTACTGAAATTAAAATATCTCTTAAATTTGATTTCATCTCTTCTATTATTTCAAAAAGAATTCTTGCTCTATTAAGCGGAATACCACCATACTCATCTTTTCTCTTATTTATCATAGGTGATAAAAATTGATTAATAAGAAATCCGTGCCCTGCATGAATCTCAATCATATCATATCCTGCATCTCTTGCTCTTCTTCCAGCTTCTTTAAAGGAAATTACAATTTCTCTGATTTTTTCTTTTGGTAGATCCTCTTCATTTATTGATTTTAATGGTTTTCTTGAATCTTCTTCGTCTTCAAAGACAAAATCACTTTCATCTTTATTCATTAACATATTTTTGAGTTCTGGAATATTAAATAAATTTGCTCCAGCATGATTTATTTCAATTGCAATTTTTACATCATTGTTGTGCACCCTTTTCACTAATTCTTTATGCCCATCAATAAATTTATCATCTGATAAAAGCATCTGATTAGGCATTACCCTTGATTCTTTTGATGGAAAAGCATTTTCGGTAATGAGTAGACCCATTCCAAGTTTGGACATTTTTTCATAATAATTTAAAATTGTCTCATTAACAAAACCACCTTTTTCTTCGTTTCTAACAGCAAGAGGTGGCATAACAATTCTATTTTTTAGTGTCATATTCTTTATCGTTATCTCTTCAAAAAGTTTGCTCAATGTGCACCTCCTTTATTAAATTATATCAATTAAAATTTTTATGAACTAAATTAAAAATATAACCCCGCATCACAATATATTTTTTAGTTTACAAAGGTAGATTTCTACTTTTGTAAACCATTATGCATAAATTTGTAATTTAGAAAAATTCTTATATAATATGATAAGACTTATTTATTATAATCTCTTAAAAAGGAGGTTTATCAATGAAATTAACTACCAGAGAAATAACAATGGCGGGAATACTTGGTGCTATAACAATTGTTCTTGGGTTTACATATCTTGGTTATTTGCCCTTGCCTACCCCGGCTGGTGCAGCAACTTTAATGCATATTCCTGTTATTATTTCAGGAATAGTTCTTGGTGCAAAAATTGGTGCTCTTGTTGGAACAATTTTTGGTCTCTCAGCAATTTATTATTTTACATCTATTGCACCTATATGGGTTCTTTTTCCAGCAAGACCTTTAATTGGAGTTTTCGCAGCGCTATCTTTTAATTTTTTTTATAGATTTTTAGGAAAAGAGAAAGGGAAAAAATATATACTTTTCAGCGTTATTTTATCCCTGATTTTCTTTTTAATGGTTTTTTGGATATTTAGACATTATGAATTTAATATTATATTATCAATAGTTTTATCATTATGTATTGCGGTTTTGATTTTTTATTTTCTTATGAGAACAAATCCTCTTGTTGCATCTATGACATTTGCATCAATAATAGGTAGTATGACAAATACAGTTATTACACTTGGTCTTGGTGTTGTTTTTAATATTTCAAATATTCAACAAGCTATATATGTTGGTGCTGTGCAAGGAATACCTGAAGCGATACTTGCAGTTTTTGTTTGCGTACCTATTTCTATTTATTTAAGAAGATATGTAGTAGGAACAACTCAGAAGACTACTTAATAAGAAACTAATGCTTCTGGATTCCCAATCAAGTTGGGAATGACAGTAAAGACAAATGATAATTCTGGATTCCCAATCAAGTTAGGAATGACAGTAAACTAATCAAGTTGGGAATGACATTAAACCATTCAAATTGGAAATAACATTAAAGTTAAAAAATTACTTGATATCAAACCATCCACCAAAAATAGGGGTTTCAACTATCTTTCCATCTGGTGATATAGTTTTTTCAAATGTTTGAATAAAAGTTGAACCATATTCAGAAGTTTCTATAAAAGCAATATTTACTCTCTTTACCTCTTTTTTTAGATTTGCATCTAAAACATATGGAACTCTTGGATCCAATTGTGTCATATAAATTGAGTAGAGGTTCCACATCAATATATCGAGATTATCATCACTATAAACGACTTTATTTTTTAAAATATCTTTTGCTTCATCCCTTGTAATTAAATATGTATGAGATGGTAATCCACAGGATAATAATTCAATAATTTTATCCTTTTCCTCTTTTGAATATGGGCTATTTATCAAAAGTCTTTCCATAGTATGTTTAATAAGATAGAGTGATCTATTAACAGAACCTATAACGAGTGGGTGAAGGTTGTTTAAAAGATTATTCATTATCTCTTCCTTTTC
>JAKPCM010000149.1 GCA_029553255.1 Caldisericota bacterium
ATCGCATTCATCAGATGCCTCTTTTATTGATTGAAGGATTTTTTTGAAATCTGAGTATAAAAAACCCTCTTCTATGATAAAACTCAAGCTTAAAAAAAGTGGTTTGGCACCGCAAACTGCCAGATCATTAACAGTTCCATAAACAGAGAGTTTACCAATATCTCCTCCGTTGAAAAATTGTGGAGATATAACATAAGAATCTGTTGTAAAAGCAAGTTTATCTTTTAGATTTAAAATTGCAGAATCACCAAGTTTTCTTAAAATATCATTATCAAGATTTTTTAAAATTTCATTTATCAGCTCTTTTGTACCCTCTCCTCCATTTCCATGATATAAAACTATCTCTTCACTCATTTTCTCCTCCATATAGATAAAAAGCTGAGCATGCACCTTCTTGAGAGACCATACATGGTCCAACAGGATTATCTGGTCTACATAATTTTCCAAAAAGTGGACAATCTGTTGGTTTAAATACTCCTCTTAAAACCTCACCACATTTACAACCAGGAATCTCTTTTGTCTCTATTTTATAATCATAATAGCTTTTTATATCTAAATCTTTATATTTTTCATTTATTTTTAGTCCACTTTTTTTTAATATACCTAAACCTCTCCATTCAGCATCATCAATCATAAAAACTTGATTTATAAGTTCAAGAGCTTTTTTGTTTCCATCTTCTGAAACACTTGAGGGATAAGCATTTATAAGTTGTTTTTCATTTTTTTCAATTATTTCTATCAATTTATATAGACCATACAATATTTCAAGTGGTTTAAAACCCATTATTACAAAAGGAATTTTGTACTCATTAAACACATCTAACCATCCTTTTCTACCTATTATTGTTGATACATGACCTGGCCCTATGATACCATCTATTCTGATTTCTCCCATATCAAGAATTGCTTTCATTGCTGGAGGTGTTAGTTTGTGAAGAGATAAAAAAAATAGATTTTCCAATTTTTCTTCTTTCGTTTTTATAATTGTATAAGCAATACTTGGAGCAGTTGTTTCAAAACCAATACCAATTAAAATATATTTTTTGTTTCTATTTTCTTTTGCTATTTTTATACTTTCAAGTGGTGAATATACAACCTTTATCTCTTTCCCCTTTAATCTCAACTTATTTAAACTTCCACTACTTCCTGGAACATTCAGTAAATCTCCAAATGTAATAACGCCAAAATCCTCTTTTTCAACAAGTGTTATCAAATAATCAATATCTCTTTGTGATGTAACACATACTGGACAACCAGGTCCAGATAAGAGATTTATATTTTTTGGAAGAAGTTGTCTTATTCCATATCTAAAAATTTCATGTGTATGAGTGCCACAAAATTCCATTAAATTTATCTCTTTTTTTGAAATTTTATTGATTAAATTAACTAACTCTTCAGCCTTTTCCTTTATCATCATAGATTATTTTGGCCTCTTCTAATGCCTTATTAACTTCCTTAAGTTCATCTTTACTTAGAATTGATATCGAAAATCCAGCATGAACAATGACATAATCAC
>JAKPCM010000152.1 GCA_029553255.1 Caldisericota bacterium
TAAAGCTGAATTAAAATAATTTGGTTTCAATTGCAGTATTTTTAGTTCTTTTTTCTGCAATATCACAATATTCTTTTGAAATATCAATTCCTAAGTATTTTCGGCCTAATTTTTTAGCCATTGCTGTTGTTGTTCCTACTCCATTAAAAGGATCTAATACAACATCATTTTTAAAGCTAAATAATTTTAATACCCGTTCAACTAACTTTTCTGGAAACATTGCTGGATGCCCCCATTTTTTCATATCTCTTTCAGGTGCTATAGACCACTTCGCTATAACCCATTGTTTAAATTCTTCTGCTTCTATATCAATATCCTCTCTTTTTCCTTCTTTCTTCAAAGCACCTTTGGCAAATATTTCCAGAAATTCCCAAGTGTATTTTAGATATGGATTACTCGGACTTTTCCAGCTCCCCCATGCGGTATATTTACAATTATAGTTATTTTTTTCCCAAAGTATCTCACCTTTCCAAATTAACTTTTTTTCAATAAAGTAGTTGCTAATTATATGATGACTGGGGATATAATCTGAAAACAAAGGTTGAATATTAATAATAATCCTTCCCCCGTATTTTAAGACTCTAATACATTCATCAAATATCCTAAATAGTTTATCAAAATAATTTTTCCAAAACTTATCATCTTGGCCAGAATCGTAATCAAGACCAAAGTTATATGGGGGTGAAGTAAATATCAAGTCAATTGAATTGTCGGGAATTTCTTTTAAAATTGTTTCGCTATCTCCACAAATAATTTTATTTATATATTTTACTGGTAAAACATTATTTTTAGTAGAAAAAGTATTATTTCTTGCGTAGAAATATTGTCCTCTCTTTTCCTCTTTTTGTTTTCGGTCTTTTACTTTACGCTCTTTGTTGTAATCAACATAATTTCGCTTATTCCCACTTATACCATAACTTTTGATAGAATCTACTTTTTTCAAAATGTCTGTTAAAATATTTGCATTGTATTCTTGGCTAACTTTTTCAATGTAGTTTTTAAACTCATAATAATTAATTTCTCTTAAGAAAATTTTTATCATCTCATCGTTAAATTCAATTTTAAACCCATTTCCACGAAACAAAGAGGCGAAATAACTTAAAGCTTGCTTTTCGTTTTCTTTGAGTGGATTGTTTAGTTTTATGATTAATTCTTTATATGTTTCCATAATGACCATTCTTAAATTTTAAATTAAATCATCAACAGAGACACCTAACGCCTTTGCAATCTTCGCCACTACATATACAGAAGGCTTCTTAATAACACCTGTCTCAATCTTGGTTAAAGTTGTATAAGACACATCCGCTTGACGGGCAAGTTCGTCTTGAGACAAACCAAGATCATTTCTTAGCTTTTTGATTTTCTTGCCTAATTTATTCCCTTGATTATTCTCCATATTTTGATATCATAATATTGTTGATATTTTCTTCTTTCATTATTATACTAACAAATATAATAAAAGCAAGTAAATTTTTACAAGGCAAAGATGAGAAAAAGCCCGCTTTTGGCCAAAATAAAGTTCGAGCCGATATTTTTTCAGGTTCTTTGGCAGTTTTTCAATCCGAAAAGGTCGCCTTCCGCGGGGCGG
>JAKPCM010000020.1 GCA_029553255.1 Caldisericota bacterium
AGGTCACTATTTTTAATTGTGTCTGAAATATCATTAATATTGCTAATAATATTATTTATTTTTTTATTATTTTCTTGGATATTTTGGCTAATACTCTCGATATGTGCCATTGATTTATTCAAATTTAATGTAGTATTTTTAATATTTTCTATTGTGAGAGTTAAATTTCTTTGCATTTCAGGATTAGCTACATTTTGTATTATAGAAACCACGCTATCAATGGAAGTAACTAAAGACATAATTTTTTCTTTTAAAGGTAAAAGCTCTGCACTGATAACATCAGTCATACTTGGATCTACTTCACCAATCAAAAAATCTTTGTCTTTTATATATTCTTTTGAATTCCCAGGTACTATTTTGATTACTTTACCCTCTAGAAAAGCACCACTATAAATGAATGCTTTAGAATCTTTGGGTACATTATAATTTTCATCTATTAATAATTCTACCCTCACTCTATAGCTATTAGATATAAACTGAATATTATTGACTTTACCAATAGTAAGACCATTTAATATTACAGGACTATTAGTGGTGAGCCCATATGCTTCATTATAATCTACATATACTAAAGTATTATCAGAAAAGACTTTTAATCCTTTTAGAAAATTAATTCCCCAAAATAAAAAGCCTATAGAAGCAATAAAAATCACAGCTATGAGTATCTTTTTGGTTTTATTCATAAATTTTTCAGCAAAATTGCAAAAAATTTTTTTAATGGATTTCAATTTTTTTCACAATAAGTATTTGATTTATTTGAATTATAAATAATCACAAATTGATTGTAAAAATTATGTAAGATACCATGAATATTAATTGAAAAAGATTACATAAAAAATGAATTATAAAATTGATAAGTTTTTATATTTTTGCAATAAAAAAAGATGAGCGAATTGTATGATAATCTAAAAGAGAGATTAGTATCTCTGAGGAGGTATCTTTGACATTGATAAGATTAAACAAGATATAATCTCACTAGAAACTGGGACACATGGTTCAGATTTCTGGCAAAACTCTAAAGAAGCAGAAAAGCTATTAAAAGAAATTAGTAGCAAAAAAAATTTTGTGGAAAAATATGATAATGTAGAAAAAAAATTAGAAGATTTTTCTGTATATGATGAATTTTTTAATAATCAAGAAATATCTGAAGAAGAATATCAAAAACAATATGAGATAGTAAAAAAAGCAGTAGATGAATTAGAATTTTAT
>JAKPCM010000037.1 GCA_029553255.1 Caldisericota bacterium
GAACGTAAATTTAATTATGAACAAAAACAAAAATGGGAAAATTTAATAAAAAAACAAAATGATATTATAAATGAATTGCAAAATTTAGAACAAAATTTGCAACTTTCGCCTTCTTATGACGAAAATTTAGAAATTTATGAAAAAATTCAACAAATAGATGAGCTCATTAAATCTATTAATCTAGATGAACTAAATGAATATTTAGAAAATTTACAAAAATTAATGGAAAATAATGAGTTAAAATCTGAAGATATCGAAGAGTTTAAATCTCAGAATGAAGAGTTAAATAAAATGCTAGACAGACAAATAGATCTACTGAAACGCTTAGATATAGAAAAAAATCTAAGAGAAACTTTCGATGAATTTAAGGATTTAAGTAAACAATTTGATGAATTATCTAAAAAACAAGATTTAGACGAATTAACTAAACAAAATGAACTAAAACAAATGTTAGAAAAACAATTCGAAAAATATGACAGTTTGTTAAAAGAAAATGAAAAACTCAGCGAACCTTTTAAAATGGAAAATATAGAATCTGAAGAGCAAACTATTAATAATGAAGTTCAACAAGCTGACGAAAATCTGCAAAAAAATAATCAAAAAAAAGCTAATGAAAATCAAAAAAATACTAGCCAGCACTTAAATAATTTAGCTAACAAATTAGAACAAAATTTAGAAAAGCAGCTGCAAGAAGAAAATGCAGAAGATGCTACAGCTCTTAGACAATTACTAAAAAATGTACTTTTAGCTTCTTTTGAACAAGAAAATTTAATCAAAAATCTTTATATGCAGAATCCTCGTTTATCAAATTATCAGGATTATGTAAGGAAACAATATGAACTGCAAGAAGTAATGAAACGTACTAAAGATAGTCTCTATATGATTGGCAAGCGTCAACCTATGGTTTCTAATTTTATTTTTGATGAAATCAACAAAATAGAAAAAGAAAGCAAAAAAGCTATTAATAACCTTAATAATTGGACTTTTGGTCCAGCAGCTATTAATCAACAAAACTTAATGACCTCACTCAATAATCTTGCACTCTTTCTATCAGATGTATTGCAACAAATGGAGCAGCAGAATAGCATGTCTCAACTGAATAGCGATGGAGCTATGAAATGCAATAATCCTAAAAATACAGGCAATTCTAATGATAGCAAACCTAGTATGAAAACTCTAAAACAGCTACAACAAGACCTAAATAAACAAATGGAAGCTCTGCAAAAAGAAATGCAAAATGGTAAAAAACAAGGAAAAGAAATTAGTGAGGCTCTAGCTAAAATGGCCGCTCAGCAAGAAGCTATTAGACGTGCTATGCAGCAAATCAAAGAGCAAATGAGCAAAGAAGGTAATCTAAAAAATGCTTCTTTCGTTCAACAAATGATAGAGGATATGGAAAAAACAGAAAAAGATCTCTATAATAAAAATCTAACTTATGAAACTATAAAAAGACAAAAACAAATAGAAATACGTATGCTAGAAGCTGAAAAAGCAGAACAACAGCAAGAGACTGATAATTTACGTAAAAGTGAAACAGCTAAAAATGATTATAATAGTAACCTTATTAAAAATTTTCAGTATAATGTT
>JAKPCM010000039.1 GCA_029553255.1 Caldisericota bacterium
ATGGATATAACCTTATTCCAATCTTCAACTGACATTTTTGTAAGAAAGTTATCTCTTGTTATTCCTGCATTGTTAACAAGAATATCAATTTTCCCAAAATCCTCAACGACTTTATTAACTGCATCTTGAACTATCTCAAAATCTGACACATCAACTTTATATCCCTTGCAATTTCTTCCCCTACTTTTAATAGTATCTTCAACTTCTTTTAGACCTATCTCATTCATATCGAATATGGCAACTTTTCCACCCTCTTCTGAAATAAGCAATGCTGTCTCTCTTCCTATACCACCAGCACCTCCAGTAATAATTACAACTTTATCCCTGAATCTCTCCATAATTACACCTTATACCCATTTAAATATTGCTGAACTCATCACATATCCAACACCTGAAGTGCAAATAGCAATGAGATTGCCTTTTTTAATTTTTCCCTCTCTTATAGCATCATCTAAAGCCATAAAAGCACATGCAGAACCTGTGTACCCATACTTATGCATAATGTAGTGAGTTTTCTCCATAGGAAGACCTAAAGCTTCCATAGATTTCTGAATATCTATTAATCTCACCTGAGTAAAAATTACCATATCAAGGTCCTCAACTTTATATTCAGTTTTTGTTAAAGATTTTCTAATAACATTAGGCCAATTACCATAATTTACATCTTCTGGGTATTTGTGAAAATTGGGGTGAAATCTTAAAAGATGCTCCTTTTTTTCGACCATTTCTTTAGTAATTGGATATTTTGTACCAACATATATACCATATGAGTCCCAATACTGCCCATCAGAAACAATTGATGAAGCAATATAGCCAGGTTCATCAGACTTTGTAAGAATTAACGCAGAAGCACCATCACCAAGCATTGGTGCTAAAATTTTATTATCCCAATCTATCCATTTGGACATAGCATAAGGTGCAACAATAAGAACATTGTTAATAGTTTCATCAAACATAATGTGCTGGGCTCCTATACTCATTCCAATAACAGCATCAGCACATGCTGCGTTCAAATCAAAAGCACCAGCATTTTTTGCGCCGAGTTTATAAGCAATAGTAGGTGAAGTAGGAGGAGTAATATAATCTGGTGCATCAGTTGTCATAATTAACAAATCAATATCTTCTGGCTTCATGTTTGCTTTTTTAAGAGCATCTTCGGCTGCTTTAATTGCAAGATCAGAAGCACTTTCATCTTCTGCTGCAATATGACGTAGTGTAACACCTGAAAGGTACAAACTTACATCAAAGCCATATCTCTTTGAGAGTTCCTCATTTGTGATTATTTTTTCAGGTAAATACATACCTGTTGCTAAAATTTTTGCAAACCTTTCTTTCATTTTGCCTCCTTATATGTTTTCTTTAATAAATTTTTTTAAAAGAGTGTTGAACTCGTCAAATTTCTCTATATGAGGTGCATGTGCAGAATCTTTTATAACCTCTTCATAAAATTTTCCACCATTTTCTTTATATTTATTAAGAATAAATCTTGTTTGAGTTACCATTGGTTGTGGCGGGTAAACATTTTCACCTGGATAGTTTGGTATGATACCAAGTTTTCCAAGATACCCAAAATCCATTAGAGAGTTATCAGAAACAACGAGATCTGAATCACCTCTTACCCAAAGGATAGGAGGTTTTGGATTAATATAAACAATTTCACTTAAATTTAGATATTTTGGCGACATTGCATTCACAGGTCCATATTTTCCAGGCGCTACATAGGGCCAATTATTTGAAGGAACAAAATCTCCGGGGTATCTATCATCACCAATTTTTTCAAGAAGTGAAGCTTTTAAATAATCTAACTCCCTTTTTGCTCTGAAAGGTGGTTTGTAATAAAAATTATTTATTACATTGAGTGGAGAATTTGGATCTGATTCGGTTAAATCATGTTCTTTAATCCTTTTTACAAAATCTGGATTTACAGTTCCACCACCAGAACCTGCGTAATCATCCCAACAAGGTGTTCCTTTCTCATCTTTAGTTCCGCCGAAACCAAAAGGAGAAATAGGATCAATAATTGTGAGGCTTTGGACTCTTTGAGGATTATCAACAAGAAATTGCATTGAAATACCACCACCAAGAGACCAACCTACTAAATGTATTTTTTTAAGATTAAGCGCATCAAGAAGTGCCTTTAAATCATCTGACCAATCTCTTAATCCTCTTGTTGCATCAATAATTTTATCTTCTGTAAGACCATAACCTCTTAAATCTGGTGTAATACAATAAAAGTCATTCCCAAATTCAATCATTGTTTCTTCAAAATATGTACCACTTGTGAGATTGCCATGGATAAAAACTATTTGATTTTCTTGAATTTTAGGAGTAAATCGGGTAAAAACTTTAATTCTGGAAGTTTCTATAAACTTCCCTTCAATTCCCTCTAATATTTTTGGTAGATCATCCATGTCTACCTCCTTTATTTTGATAAGTGATTCACCTATCATATTATATTATGAAAATTCAAATTGTCAATAGGTGAATCATCTGTCAAATATATTAGAGTTAGTTCTTGAATTTTGGTTTCAAACCCTATGTTGTTGAACTTTTTAGGTGGACTTAATATTAAAATATTTTTATAAAAATTTTATAATCGAGGTACTTTTATAAATTATTTAATAATTTTTCAATTTCATTAATTTTCTCAGAATTATCAATTTCAATAAATAAATTTTTCAATAAAATTAACTTCCTTTTTAGTTCTTTTTTATTTGATGATATAACTGCTAAATATAATAGTAATTCAGCAAATTCTGGCTCTTGCTTAACTGCAAGTTTATACTCATTGTAAACTTCATCATATCTTTGTAAATCATCAAGTAAATTCCCAAGATTATAATGAACAACAGCATACTCAGGATTTAGTTTTAAAGCTTTTCTGTATTCTTTCTCTGCTTCTTCGTATCTTTTTAATTTATAAAATAGGATTCCGAGGCTATTATGTGCTTCATATGAATCAGGATTAATTCTTAATGCTTCTTGATATTCCTTTTCAGCCTCTTCATATTCTTCTAAATCTTGTAATATATCACCAAATTTGGTATGAAGTTTGTAATCATCTGGATTTAATTTTATCTCTTCTCTTAATTTTCCCTCTTCTTCTTTTTCTTTTAACAAATCTTCTATAATAAAATTAATATTTAATTTAATATTATTTTCTTCAAGAATTTTTTCTGCATATCTTAAATCTCTAATTCTTTTATAAAAATATGAATCGTTCATCTTATTTTAATTATAAAATAATTGATTCTTTTTTGGACTCATCTTTAACATTTGAAATTATTTCTTTCTTAAGTTCTTCAAATGGAAAGTTATTTCCAGGGCAACTTGTATTTACAATTTCACAGTGTTTTAAAATTTTTTCATATTTAATATTAAATCTTTTAACCAAATCTGAAATCATAAGAACTCCTAAATCAAACTGTTTTTTATCAAGAAGCTCTTCATCAAAATTTCCCAAAAAGGTAACAGCAATACTTTTAAAATTAATATTGTTATCTCCTGAATGGAAACATGGATATTCAATTGAATTTCCATTAAAAACTCTTAGATCTTTTGATATTCCGAAATGATAATCTGCAATATACCATGGAAACTTTTCTTTATACTTAATTTGATGAAATTTCTTGATATTCTCCCAGACAAGAAATGAATTTTCATTACTGTTTTTTATACCTGTATGATGAATAACAATATACTCTTTTTCAAGTAACTCTATCAAATTTCTCTCATCTCCTTAATTTTTTTAACTTATTTATGAATCATCCAACCTTATCATCTCTCTTGTCTTATAATGAGATGATTCACTTATAAATAAGTTTTTTATCTGTTTCATTAAAAACTTTAATAAGTATTCTGTAAATAACTTTCTTATCTTTCACAAAAAAAATTCCTTCTTTTATATATAAATTACTTTATATATTATAACAATAACTATTAATTTGTCAAAAAAATTGTTGAGAGATCTCTGAAAAAGTCATCCAAACTCTATTCCTACTGAAGCAGCAATCCATATTATCAATGAAAACAATAGATTCGCGTCTACACGGGAATGACAATGAATAGTTATTGCTGCTTCCGCTGGAATCTATATTATCAATGGAAATACTGGATTTCTGTTTTCCCTGTCTTCGCGAGGACAAGAATGACAAAACAGAGGATTTTTCAGCAATTTTGTTAAAAAAATTTAATAGTATAATATATAGTCAAATGTTAGGAGGTGAGAATGAACATTAGATAAAGATTCCAATAAACTAAGAGAAGATTTAGATTTAAGTTAGTAAGAGTTTGGTGAAAAATTTGAAGTTATAAGACAAGCAATTTTCAGATTCAAAAATATTAACGTCAGCCGGATTAAATTTAAAAATATCAGGTACATTTAATATTACGATAACTTATTTTTAGATGAGGACACTTTGGCTATAACTTCAAATGAAAAATTCTATTTATTATCATCGATAAAATCACTTGATTAAAATGAAAGAGAGAAAGTTTTAGACTTTCTATATAAATTAAAAGTAATCCCTATAAAAAAGATGCTCATCTTAGGATATGTAAAAGAGGAACAACCTCTTATTGTTAACCCAGAAAGTGAACCAATAAAATATCTTGAACTACCTATAAAGAAACAAAA
>JAKPCM010000079.1 GCA_029553255.1 Caldisericota bacterium
TCATCTGTAATTCCTGGCAATAAATCAGGAGATGGTGGTTTTAAAATTATTTTTTCTGGAATTTTTAAATACTCTGCGAGTTTAAATACCTGTGTTTTATAAAGATGTGCTATTGGCTCAAAATCTGATGCTGAATCTCCATATTTAACAAAAAATCCAAAATTGATTTCTGTTTTATTTGTCGTTCCAGCAACAGCTGCATTATCAAGTTCAGCATAATAATATAGATAAACCATTCTTATTCTATGTTTTATCCTATAATAAGCAATCCCTTTATTAAAAAAATTATCATTATCGACTTCCTCTGGAACATCAAATGATAAATAAAAAGGTGATTTACCAAATTTTTTTTCATAATTTTTATAGAAATTTTGAGTTACCCTCTCTCTTAATTTCCTTGTTGGAACAACGAAATATGGTAAAGACCTATAGATTCCAAATTCTGAAAGAACTTTTGATATATTAATTATTTTATATTTTACTCCTAAACTTTTAGAAAATTCAACTGCATCAATTAAATTTTCTCTTTTGCTATCTTTATCAGGCATTATAAGAGCAAAAATATTTTCCTTATCAATAGACAGTGTTAATAATTTTAAAACAATTGCAGAATCAATTCCACCTGACAATCCAATATAAACTTTTCTCTTATTCAATTTTTTTAAGGCATCATTTATAAAGTTTTTTATTTTTTCCAACTCTTTTTCTTCATCAAATTTTAATTCATCTGGTAAAATCATAAATCTCCCTAAACTATTACTTCAACAGAATATTTTTTCTTTATATCATAAAAATTCTCTTTAAATTTTTTAATTGTGAATGGAAGGAAGTTAAGTAAATCAGTTGCTGTAATTCCATCTTCACCTAATCTATCCTTTAAAATATCAGCTGCTAAACCATGAATGAAAACTCCCATTCTTACAGCATCAAAAAGATTTAATCCAATCCCATACATTCCACTGATAACTCCATTCAACACATCTCCAGTTCCAGCTTTCGCAAGTCCAGGATTCCCGCTCATATTTATAAATAGAGAACCATCTGGATAAGAGATTAGAGAGTGATAACCCTTTAAAACAATTATTGAATTCAGTTCATTAGATTTTTCTAACAATATTTTTATTCTATTATTTTCAATTTCTTGTTTTTCTAATTTTGTTAATCTTGAAAACTCTCCCATATGTGGAGTAAGAATTGTTGTATATTTTCTATCTTTTAATAAATTTAAATTATCTTTAATCGCAGTTAATCCATCACCATCAATAATAATTGGTTTTTGAATATTTTTTATGAGTTCTAAAATTAAATCTTCTGTTTCAAGATTTAATCCCATTCCAGGTCCAACAACAACTACATCAACATCATTTACAATCTCCATTATCCTCTCAAAATTATTTTTTGAAATTGTGCCATCTAAGGTCTCTTCCATTGGATAATAGACAACTTCTTTTGCAGTTATAGATAGATATGGAACAATTGATTTAACTGTTGCAAGCCTTGAATAACCTCCACCACATTTTAAAAATGAGTATGATGAAAAATATGGAGCACCCATATATTTCTTACTCCCAGAAATAAAAAGAATATCGCCAAAATCTTTTTTATGTCCCTCTTTTTTTCTTTCAGGTAATATTATAGGTTCATTTGTTTGAATTTTTATATCCTTATAAATATCTTCAGGATAAGAGATATATGACAATACCAATTTTCCACATCTTTCATAGCCAGGTAAAATTAAATTTCCAATCTTGGGTAAGCCAAATGTAACTGTGGAACTTGCTTTAATTGATATTCCCATCTCTTTTCCATTGTCACCATTTATTCCTGATGGAATATCTACACTTAAAACATATTTTTCTGAATTATTTATTATTTTAATAATCTCCTTTAAATCTCCTTCAATTTCTCTTTTTAGTCCAGTACCAAAAATAGCATCTATTATAATCTCACAATCTTCAATCTCCTCTTTTATTTTTGATAAATCAATATCATTTATAATTGGAATTCCAATTTTTTTAATCCTTTCAAAATTTAATTTTGCATCTCCTTTGAGGTTCTTTTCATCTTTTAATAAAAAAACTTTTACTTTTGATTTTAAAGAGTATAGTTTTCTTGCAATAGCAAAACCATCACCACCATTGTTGCCTCCTCCACAAAAGATTAGAATTTTTTTATTTTCAAGAGCGTCAATCTCTTTAAAAAGAAAATTAACAACACTTATTGCGGCGTTTTCCATAAGAATCTGTGAATCAACACCAAAATCTATCTCCATCCTCTTATCAAGTTCATTTATTTTTTCTGTATCAACAACTTTCATAATAAAGACCTCCTTAATATAATAATAACTCAGTAATTGAATTAAGTATTAAATAAATACAATGTTAAATTAGGGACTGACCCTTTTTTAACATAAAATGATAATTTAGGGACTGACCCTTTTTTATAATTTTTTACTATTAATTAGAATATGGGATTCCAATATGTTTGTGAACTCCTTCATTCACTAAAGAACTTTATAGGTTATAATAAAAATATGAAGAAAATTCTATTTTTCACAGATACTCATCTACAGGAAGTTCCAATTTCAAGTAGAAAGGATAATTATCTTGAATCAATTATTAAAAAGGTCGAAGAGATAAAAGATATTGCAAATAGCGAAAATGTTGATTATGTTCTTTTTGGAGGAGATTTTTTTAGTAGGCCATCTCCAAGTGATGAAGTTATAATTTCTCTAATAAAAGTATTAAAAAATTTTAACGCAAGACCAATCATAAGCATACTTGGTAACCATGATATTGAAGGAAGGAATCCAGAAACTTATAATAGAAAAGCAGTAAAGATTCTTGAAGAGGCACATTTAGTAAAATTTTTAAAAGATGATGAAATTTATCCACCTTTTGATACCGAGATAGAAATTCAAGGAACAAACTATAAAAATGGAGTTGATTCAGACCCTAAGCTACTGAGAGCTGAGAAGAAAAGAAAGGGACTTATCTTAATACAGATGGTTCACTCTTATGTTTTACCATTTAAAGTTCCATTTCAAACACTATCTCTTGAAGAGGTTGCAAACATAACAGAGGCAGATGTCATTTTAATTGGTCATTTCCATGATGGTTTTGGTGAAAGGAGAGTTAATGGTAAAATATTTATCTCTCCTGGAAGCATTGCAAGGGATTCAATAAATCAGTTTGATAGAATCCCACAAGTTGTTCTTTTGAAAATTGATGGATCAAAAATTGATATTCAGTTCATAAAACTCAAAAATGTTCTTAAAAAAGAGGAGATAGAATCAAAAGAGATTGAGGAGATAAAAGATTTTTTATTTAATGATTTTTTCCAATCATTAAAAGGAGAAAATATTGACTCTTTTGAACCAGAAAAGATAATTGATGAGATTTTAAAAGATGAGAATGTTGATGAAGATGTTAAAAAAGAGGTTTTAAAAAGATATGAAGAGGCAAGAGAAAAATATAGTTGAGAATCTTGATGAATTTAAAGAAAAATTCAGAAAAATAAATAGTAGTTTAGAAGATTTAATAAAAGAAAGAGATAGATATATTGAGTTAATAAATAGTAGAAAGGAAAAAATAGAAGAAATAGAAAATTTTAATTTCTCAACTTTTTTTGTTGATGGTTCAATGGCAAAATTTGGAAGTAAATTTCCAAATTTCTTATATATATTCAGGTCATTCTCATTCTCACCTCAAATGAATATAAAGATATATTATTATGATGCTTTTTCTCCATTAATTAATGAAGACATTTCATATTTTAATGAAAAATTAGATATTATAAAAATAAAAAATAAAAATCCATCTCTTCTTGATCTTTTTTATGTTGAAGAGAAATTAAGGTATGAATTTATGGCAAAACTTGAAGTTCTTGCTGGTTTAAAGAGTTTAGAATATTTAAAAGAGGGCGATGTTTTATTTATGGATGGTTCACTTACCCACCTTGAAGGTGAGGCCCCGATTCTTTTTAATGAATTAAAAAAAGAGAGTTTAGATAAAAAAATCACAATTGTTGGCATTATTGAAAATATTGGAAGTAGTGAACTTGGAAGTTTAGGAGATAAAGAGATTTTAACTAATAACATTGGAATAGATGAGATGATATTTATTGAAACACCGGAGAATAAAAAAAATTATTCTCTTATATTTTTAAGAACATCAATTGATCCTACTCCAATCTCTTTTGATATTTTTTTTGAAAATAGAAATAGATATAAAGAAATTGCTTCATTTATCTCATTTACTACACCAAAAAATGGAAGAGGAGTTCCATTTTTCAAAGATTTAGCACATCAAGGCGCAAATTTATCAGAAAAAGAAGCATCTTTACTTGTAAAAAATTTCTTAAATGAGAAAAATTTTGAAATAATATTCAAAGAAAAAAGGGATTTAAGATGAATGGAAAAATTTATGTTGTAGGAGAAAGTAGTCAATATGAAGTTTATATTGCATCAAGAGATGAGAGATTCTCTTTAAGAGATTATTTTTTTGTTAAAGATGAGAAAGAGTATCTTGGTGAAATTTCAGAATCATTCACAATTAACAGATTTTTTCCAAGACCTGATTTGGGAAGTGAAAAAGATGAAAGGATAATAAGTCATCTTAAAATTCTTGGCTTTGAGGTACAAGAAGAGGATATAAATATTGGTAAGTTAAAAATGTTAGATGAACCACCATATCCTATAAAAATTGGAAGTGAAGTAAGAAGAGCAAAATTTGATGAAATAAAAAATATTTTAAAAATAAGAGAAGAAGGACTTATCTTAGGAGGGATAAAAAATAGCGAGAGATTTTTTGATGAGCTACCTGAAAATTTAAAAAATCTATATTTTTTTACAGAAAATGGAAAGGATAAAATTCAAAAAGAGATGCCTTTTATTTTCGGTATTAATGAGATGTCAGAATATCCACATATAGGAATATTCGGAGGTTCTGGGTCTGGAAAATCTTTTTTGATTAGAGTTCTAATTGAAGAGATTGCAAAACAAAATTATCCTGCTGTTGTTTTTGATCCACATTTTGAAATGGATTTTTCTTTATGTGATAAAAATTTGCCTGGATTTAGTAAAAAAATTGAAAATAATATTAAAGTTTTCAATATTGGTGAAAATATTGGCATAGATTTTTCTGAACTATCTTTTGGAGAAGTTGAAAATCTTTTTAGATCAATTGGTGAAATTGAGATACCACAGGAAGATGTTATTTATAATGCATATTATCTTATGGGAAAAGAAAAATCTCTTTCAAGATTTAGGGAAATATTGAGTGATATGTCAGAAAAAAGTGATAGTGAAGCTGAAAAGAGCATAATAAGTAGAATTAGCGCAAGAGCAGTTTTAAGAAAATTGAACCATCTAATAAGATTAAACATATTTGGTAAAAGTGATAGGGAGATAATAAAATGGGTTGAAGATAAAAATATTGGTGTTAGCTGGGGAAATCTTGAAACAATAAAAGTTTTTGTGTCTTTTCTTCTTAATAAATTGGTTGAAAAAAGAAGGGCCTATAAAGATGGTATGAAAAGAGGAGAAAACGCTTCATATTTCCCACCCTTCTTTGTAATAATTGATGAAGCACACAATTTTGCACCAAAAGACTCACCATATCTTATACCATCACAAAGAATATTGAAAACAATATCACAAGAAGGGAGAAAATATGGAATATTTTTGATTCTTTCAACACAAAGACCATCTCTTCTTGATGATACAATCCTTGCTCAACTATCAACAAAATTTATTTTTAGAACTGTAAGAGAAACAGATTTAAGAACAATAAGTAATGAAACAGATTTATCAAAAAGCGATATTGATAGATTGCCATATTTGAAAACAGGTGATGCATTTATCTCTTCTGCAATTTATCAAAGAAGTATTCCAATAAGAATAAAAAAATCATATTCAACTCCACCTCATACAAAAAATCCTTTTGAAGAGTTAAAAGAAGGTGTTGATATCAAAAAAAATGTTATTCTTGAATATTTAAAGGATGAAGGAGTTATTGAAGATATTAACCTAAATAAAATAGTTATTGATTTTGAAAAAATTGGCGTAAAGTTCGCTGATGAAAATGAACTTGTAAATCTTCTTGATGATTTAACAAAAAGTGGAGAAGT
>JAKPCM010000117.1 GCA_029553255.1 Caldisericota bacterium
GGTGGAGTTATGATTAGCCGTGAAGGATGTTGGACTTGTCCAAATTGTGGATATTCAAAATGTGATTGATGAAAGAGTCCGTAGATTTATTGATTTATAATATAAAAGAGATTGTTACACCAATAGCTCCTTATCCAAAAAAAGAGAAATTAATTAAAGATATTTCAATTATAAGTAATGGAGCAATAGCTATAAAAGATGGAAAAATTTATGATATATCATCGAATGAAAAGATAAGAGATTTATATAAAGGAGAATTCGAAATTGATTTGAGAAATGAAAATATTGTTCTTCCTGGTTTTGTTGATCCTCATACACATCTTTTATTTGGTGGTTCAAGAGAAGATGAGTTTTTATTGAGATTAGAAGGTGCTGACTATCTTGAAATACAAAAAAGAGGTGGAGGAATAATTAAAACTAAAAATGATACATTTTCATTTCCAGAGAAAATATTAATTGAAGAGACAAAAAAGAGATTAAATTCAGGAATATCTTATGGTATTACAACATTTGAGATAAAAAGTGGTTATGGTTTAAATATAGATAAGGAGATTATTCTTTTAGAGATTATAAACAAATTAAGAGAAGAGAGTAAAATGAAAATAATACCAACTCTACTTCTACATCTTTTACCAGAAGATGAAGAGATAGATGTTTTTTTGAATGATTTATCTGATATTCTTCCTTATATAATAGAAAAGAATTTAAGCCATAATATTGATATATTTATAGAAAAAGGTGCATTTGATATTGAGACAAGTGACAAAATTCTCAATAAAGCCAAAAATCTGAACTTTAAAATCTCTTTACATATTGATCAATTCAATGATATTAATGGAGTTGATCTTGCAATAAAATACAATGCTAACTCAGTATCTCATATTGATTTAACTAAAGAAGAAAAACTTTATACACTCGGAAAGAAAAACATAGTTGGGATAATTTTTCCTCTTGAGAGATTAATCTTTTCAAAAGAACCCAAAAGAGGAAGAGAAATTATTGACTCAGGAGTTCCTTTATCAATTTCAACTGATTTTAATCCTGGGACATCTCCTTCACTCAATTTTCCTTTAATTATTTCTTTATCGGTTATAAGAGAGAGTTTAACAGTTGAAGAAGCAATAAATGCTTCAACAATAAACAGTGCTTATGCTCTAAATCTTTCTGATGAAATAGGAAGCATTGAAAGAGGTAAAAGAGCAGATCTTATAATTTTTGAACTTGATTCATTTAAAAAAATTCCATATTTTGTAGGGATGAATTTCATAAAATATGTGATAATTAATGGAGAGGTGATGAAAGTTGTTTGACAAAGATAAGATAAAAAAAGCAGTTGAACTTATCATTGAAGCAATAGGAGAAGATAAGGAAAGAGAAGGCCTAAAAGATACTCCAGAAAGAATAGCAGATATGTATGAAGAGATTTTTAAAGGTTTATATGAAGACCCAAGGATTTATCTTAAAAATGGATTTGTTGAAGAGAAGCATCAGGAGATGGTTATTTTAAGAAACATCTCTTTTTTTTCAATGTGTGAACACCACTTCTTGCCATTTTTTGGACAAGCACATATAGGTTATATCCCAAATGAAAAATTGATTGGAATATCAAAGATTGCAAGAGTTGTTGATACCTTAGCAAAAAAACCTCAACTTCAGGAGAGATTAACAAGCGAGATAGCAGATATACTTTTTGAGGAGATAAAACCACTTGGTCTTGGTGTTGTACTTGAAGCAGAACATCTCTGTATGATTATGAGAGGAATAAAAAAACCGGGTAGTAAAATTGTAACCTCTGCAATAAGAGGTGGTTTCAGAAAATATGCATCAACAAGAAGTGAGTTTCTTTTCCTGATTTCAAGAGGAAAAGATGAGTTTGATGGTTAGAACAATATCAATAGATGAAAATAATATTGAAAAATTTTTAGAAGATTTAGATGTTCATCCTGTTGGGATTTCAATTATGAAAGATAAAATGGTAATGAGAATAGTTAAAGTTGATGAGATTGATAATCGCGGAGCTAACATTTTGAAGCAGGAGATACTATCGTTAGGTGGTGATTGTGCCTTACCTCATTATACATACAACCTTTCATCTGGGAAATCAAAATGTATAATAATAGGAACTTTAAGTCAATATAAAAAATTAATCCCTAAATTGAAATTACAACCTTTTGGTTTAAAAAATCTTGCTGAAGAGTTAGAGAATATTCTCTTTTCACAAAAAATAGAAAAAACAAAAATTAAAGATAGAATTTTTGAATGGGGAAAAAGAACATACATTATGGGCATAGTAAACCTTACTCCTGATTCTTTTTCAGGAGATGGATTTTATGGAGAAAGATCAATTGATAATGCATTAAATTATGCAACACTTCTTGTTGAATGGGGTGCAGATATAATAGATATTGGAGGAGAATCTACAAAACCAGATTCAGATGAGATAACTGTAGAAGAAGAGAAGAAAAGAGTTTTGCCTATCCTAAGAAGAATGGTAAAAGAGTTGGATGTTCCAATTTCAGTTGATACAACTAAACCAGAAGTCGCAGAAGAGGCTTTACATATTGGTGCAGGTATGATAAATGATGTTTGGGGATTAAGAAAAAGTGAAAAGATGGCAGAGATTGTAAGAAAATATGATGTCCCAGTTGTTATTATGCATTCAATAGATGGAAAGGGTGGTAAACCACCAGAAAATTATTATAAAGATTTGATTTCTGATGTGTTGGAGTTTTTTAAAGAGAGAGTAGATTATGCACAAAAGATTGGCATAAAAAAAGAGAATATAATATTGGATCCTGGAATTGGATTTGGAAAGGGATTAAAAGAGAATATTGAAATAATAAAAAATATAAATATTTTTAAATCTTTGGGATATCCTATTTTAGTAGGACCAAGTAGAAAAAGTTTTATTGGCGAGATTCTTGATCTTCCTCCAATTGAAAGAGTTGAAGGTACAATCTCATCTGTTTGTGCTTCAATTGAAAGAGGGGTTGATATTGTAAGAGTTCATGATGTAAAAGAGGTTAAAAGAGCTATCAAAGTTTATGATAAAATTGTGAGAGGAAACTATGAAGATATTTCTTAAAGGTATGGAATTTTATGCATATCATGGAGCTCAGAAAGAGGAGACAATTCTCGGTCAGAGATTTTTAGTTGATATAGAGTATGAAATTGAAAAACCTGAAAGAGATGAACTTTTCGACACTGTTGATTACACTGAAATCTATAATAAGACAAAGAATATCATAGAAAATTTTCATTTTAAACTCTTAGAAACTCTTACAAATGAAATAGCCTTAAAAATATTTGAAGATGAAAGAATAAAAAAAATAAATGTTAAAGTCATAAAAAATTCACCACCTATTAAAGGCATATTAGAAAATGTAAGCGCTGAAGTTGAATTAAAAAGATGAAACTAAATTTTTTAGACATAGAAACAACTGGTTTAGATCCACAATATCATAAAATAATTGAGATTGGTTGCGCTAAGGTAGAGAATGGCGTGGTAGTCGATACTTTTTCAAGATTAATTGATCCAAAAGAATCACTGTCTGATGAAATAAAAAGAATCACAGGAATAACAGATTCAGAGATTTATGAAAAAGGAGTTGATTTAAATTTAGCTTTAGATGAGTTAATAAATTTTATAGATGATAATCCAATTGTTGGACATAATGCAATTTTATTTGATGTACCATTTATTGAAAGATGTATTGGAAAAGAGTTAAAAAACAGAGTTTCTGATACTCTTATAATTTGTAAATTTTTAGCTCCTAATTTAAGGTCACATTCTTTAAGAAACGCTTTATCACATTTTGGAATCCAATCATATGAAAAACATAGATCTCTTACTGATGTTTATTTGACAATAAAACTATGGGAAATTTTAAAAGAGAGGGGAAGAACAATAGAAAAAAGTTTTATTAAAAGTTATGCTGAAAAATTATTTTCAAAAGATATAAAAACTCTAAATGCATTTTATGTTTTTATAGAGGATTTATGAAAAAACCACTTTCAATAATTTTAAGACCCAAAAATTTTGATGAATTTATAGGGCACAAAGAGATATTAACTGAATCTTTTAAAGAAAAAATAAGAAAAGGTGATATACCTCATATAATAATGTGGGGACCACCAGGATCTGGTAAAACAACCCTATCAGAAGTTATAAAAAATGAGAGTAATTTAAATTTTGTTAGAGTTTCTGGAGCTGAATCAGGAATAAAAGAGTTAAGAGTTATAATTGATAATGCAAAGAGAGAAAAAGAATTTTTTCAAAAAGAGACAATTTTATTCATTGATGAGATACACAGATTGGATCGAAAAGAACAAGATTTTCTTCTTTCTTTTGTTGAAAATAGAGATATTATCTTAATTGGAGCAACAACTGAGAATCCTTATTTCACAATAGTTTCACCTCTTCTTTCAAGATGTTTTTTAGTGATTTTAAAACCATATGATTATAGTGAGATGAACGAAATTTTTGAAAGAAGTTTAAAATATTTAGAAAATTTAAAAATTGATGAAGATACAAAAAAATTTCTTATAGAAATCTCTTATGGAGACGCAAGATTTATTTTAAATGTTCTTGAAAGTTTAAAAGATGAGATTGGTGATAAAGAGGTTCAAATAAGTTATGAAGATATAAATAGATTTCTTTCAACAAAAAAAATAAAATTTGACAAGAAAGAAGAACATTATAATTTAATATCTGCACTTATTAAAAGCATAAGAGGAAGTGATGCTGATGCAGCACTTTACTATCTTTTTAGATTAGTTGAAGGAGGAGAAGATTTAAAATTTATTACGAGAAGATTAATAATCTTAGCAAGTGAGGATATAGGTCTTTCTGATCCAATGGCACTTGTTGTTGCTAAGTCAGGAGCAGAAGCAGTTGAAAGAGTTGGACTTCCAGAAGCAAAATTAATTCTATCTGAAGTTGTTTTATATCTATCTAAAGCACCTAAAGATAATAGAGTTTTAAGATCTATGGAAAATGCTATTAAACTTGTTGAAAAGTTTGGAGAACTTCCTGTTCCTCTACATTTAAGAAATCCTGTTTTAAAAGGTTTAGAAGATCTTGGATGGGGAAAGGGTTATAAATATCCTCATAATCATAAAGATGAAAAAATAGAGTATCTACCAGATGAAATTAAGGATATAAAAATTTTTGAAGATAAGTAGTTTATAATTTAAAATATGGATCATCTTGAGAGAATAACAAAAAAAGATTTCGAAGAAAAAGTTGTAAAAGA
>JAKPCM010000121.1 GCA_029553255.1 Caldisericota bacterium
GATTTAAGTGAAGAGCAAAAGAAGGAGTTCATTATAAAAGACAATGCGCATTGGGGTAGCGAGTGGGATATTGAGTTATTAGAAGAGTGGAAGGTAGATTTAGAAGATTGGGGCGTTGAAATCCAAGATTTTGACATTGAACAAAAATTTGATTATGAAGATTTAATAGCAGAAAAAAAAGAAAATCCACCTACTTTGAAAATTACTTTTAAATCTATAGAGCAGTTGCGAGAAGCTGAAGTCGATATACAAGAATTAATCGATAAAAAGTATCAAGGAGCATTTTTTTCTGTAAGTTGTGGAGAATTATGAAACTTGAAAAAGCATCATATAAAGCGATAAAATACGCTTGTTTAAATTTTCATTATGCAAAGTCAGTTCCTGTAAACTGCTTTGGATATAGTGTTTTTAACGATAAAGATGAGTGGTGTGGAGTAATAGTCTACGGGCATGGTTCAAACAATAATATAGCAAAGCCTTTTGGATTAAAGATAGGCGAGGTATTAGAGCTTGTTAGAGTAGCTTTAAATGGAAAGCAAGAATTTACATCAAAAGCAGTTGCAATGAGTTTGAAGTTAATAAAAAAAGACATTCCTCTTTGCAAATTAGTAGTTAGTTATGCGGATTTAGATAAAAATCATATAGGCATTATATACCAAGCGACGAATTGGTATTTTGTAGGGATTAAAATGGAAAATAAAAAGGATTGCAGTTATATCATAGATGGTAAAAGGGTTCATGGTAGAACTATTACAGCAAAATTTAAAAAATATGGGTTATCAGCAACAATTGAGAATATAAAAAAATTTTATAAGACTGATGATGTTGAAGCATATATCACTAAAGGTAAAGTAAAATACTTATATCCATTTTGCGATGAAACGAGACGGCTTTGCGAAAAATTAAAACAAGATTATATTAAAATGCGTGTGTAGCTTAAATAAAAAGCGCTACATTTTACCAATGTAGAGATGGGGTTTACAACCACCCACACGCTCTAATCTTAATTTGTGTAAAAAATATATCATTTTGTCTAAATACATATTAAAATTTATCTA
>JAKPCM010000143.1 GCA_029553255.1 Caldisericota bacterium
TATAATAAAGTTCCATCTCTTTTATAACTTCATCATCAACTCGTGTGGTTGTTGCATTATCAAGATATATTCTTTTATTTATCTCCATAACCAAATTCCTTTTTTACCTCTTCACTCATTTTCTCAGGTGTCCAGGGAGGATCAAAAGTAAGCTCAACTTTTACATTTTTTACTCCATCAATCTTTTTTATCTCTTCTTCTACTTTTTGGACAAGATATGAACCAATTGGACAACCAGCAAATGTTAAAGTCATAAGTATATCAACATCGCCATCATCACTTATATCCATGTTATAAATTAATCCCAGATCATAAACATTTATTGGAATTTCTGGGTCATAAATTTGTTTCAATACATCAACTATCTGTTCTTTAGTTATCATAATTTCCTCCTTTTTTATAATTTAAGATTGCATTTTGAAAGGCAGCAATCGATAATTTTGCACATTCAAGCACATCTTCTGGCAAATTTCCAAGATTTTCTTTTAAAAAATTTGTATCTATTTTTAAAGCATTTTCAATCAATTTATCTCTGAAGAATTCAGAGATCAAACTCGAACTACTTATAGCTGAAGGACAACCTAAAACTTTATATTTTATATCGATTAACTTATTGTCTTTGACTTTGATATAAAAAACTATTTTTCCACTTTTTTGAGGATTTTCTCCTATTCCAATTCCATCAGGGTTTTCTATCTCACCAACATTTCTTGGATTCATAAAATGGTCTATAAAAGTTTTTGAATAAATTTCCATTTTTATCCCTATTTCGGTGCCATCTCTCTAAATTTTTTTACACCATATTCAAAAACTTCGTTAAAATATTCTATCTCTTTCACAAGATTAAATTTACCAAGTGATATTCTTATTGTATTATGAGCAAGTTCATCAGGTAAACCAATTGTTTTTAAAACATGCGAAGCTGATTTTTCTTTTGCGCTACAAGCAGAACCTGCTGATACTATGATTCCATTTACTGCCAAATATGTTAACATTGTCTCTGCATTAACTCTATTAATTGTTAAACTCAAATTATTTGGTAACCTCTTTTCAGGATGTCCATTGATATTTATACCTTCTATATTTTTTACTCTATCTTCAATCATTTTTTTCATAAACAATACACTCTTTTTTTCTTCTTCCATCTCTTCTGTTGCTATTTTTACTGCTTCACCAAGACCGATAATTCCTGGTGAATTATGAGTTCCAGACCTTAACTCATTCTCTTGATGACCTCCATCCATAAAAGGAGAGATATCTATTCCTTTTCTTATGTAAAGAGCGCCGACTCCTTTTGGACCATAAAATTTATGAGCAGAAATTGAAAGTAAATCTATATTCATTTTATTAACATCAATATCTATATGACAGAAACTCTGAACAGCATCTGTATGAAAAATAACTCCGTTCTCTTTTGTAATTTTTCCAATTTCTTCAATTGGTTCTATTGTTCCAATTTCATTGTTTGCATGCATAACTGAAACAAGTAAAGTTTTTTTTGTAATCAAATTTTTTAAATCATTTGGGTCAACCATTCCATATTTATCAACTGGTAAAAATTTTATGTCAAAACCCCATTTTTTAACTGTTTCAAGAGTTTTTAAAACCGCCATATGTTCAATTGGTGTTGAAATAAATTCCCCTTTTTTATCCCAATTTGATAAAGCAACTCCTTTTATTGCCCAGTTATCAGATTCTGTTCCACCTGATGTAAAATATATCTCATCTCTTTTTGCATTTAATAATTTTGCAACATTTTCTCTTGAATTTTCCATTTCATCTTCAACATTTTTTGCAAGAGGTGAATAGTTTGAGGTCATAGGATTTTCAAAAAGTTCAGAATAATATTTACTCATTTTAAATAGAACTCTTCCGTCTGTTTTTGTTGTTGCAGCATTATTTAAATATACATACATTTAAATATCTCCTTTAAAAAAATTATAAATTATTTTATTTTCATAATTTTATGGATAAATTCTTTCAAGTAATCTTGGTAATGGTATCGTTTCTCTAACATGATGTATGCCACAAATCCAGGATAGGGTTCTTTCAATTCCAAGGCCAAATCCAGAATGCGGAAATGTTCCATATTTTCTAAGTTCAAGATACCACTTATAAGGTTCAATTGGAATTTTCAATTCCTCCATTCTCTGAATTAACTTTTCATAAGAATCTTCTCTTTGACCGCCACCAACAATCTCACCATATCCTTCAGGTGCGAGTAAATCACAAGATAAAGATAAGAGGGGATTTTCTAAATCTTCTTTCATATAAAAAGCTTTACATTCTTTTGGGTATT
This sequence comes from Caldisericota bacterium, assembly GCA_029553255.1. Taxonomy (GTDB): domain Bacteria; phylum Caldisericota; class Caldisericia; order B22-G15; family B22-G15; genus JAAYUH01. Next base: position 2,300 of record JAKPCM010000143.1, read on the forward strand.
TATATACAAAAACTGGTCTATCATATTCTTCAGAAATTAAAGTTTCTTCATCTCCTCCAAAATCCTCTCCCCATAGTAAATTATTTCCCTTTTTATGAAGTAAATCGACAGCATCACTGTATGAAATTTTTGGAAATGGAGGTTTTACATTTTTAATTTTTGATATATCTCTTTCAAGAATTTCAAGTTCATCTTTTTTGTTTTCAATAACTCTCTGAACAATATATGAAACAAAATCCTCAATCAATTCCATATTACCTTGAAGATCCAAAAAAGCAACTTCAGGTTCTACCATCCAGAATTCAATCAGATGTCTTCTTGTTTTTGATTTTTCTGCTCTAAAAGTTGGACCAAAACAATAAACTTTACCAAAAGCAGCTGCTCCAATTTCATTATAAAGTTGTCCACTCTGAGAGAGATAAGCCTTTTCTCCGAAATAATCTATGTCGAAAAGAGTTGTCGTTCCTTCACAGGCAGAGGGCGTTAAAATTGGAGAATCAAAAAGTATAAATTTTCTTTCATAAAAAAAATCTCTTACACCTTTAATCAATTCATTTCTAATTCTTTGGATTGCCCACTGCTTTCTTGATCTTATCCATAAATGTCTATTTTCCATCAAAAATTCTATACCATGCTCTTTAGGACCAATTGGATAATCTTTGGCTAATTGAATGATTTCAATATTTTTAACTAATATTTCATATCCGCCTATTGCTCTTTTCTCTTCTCTAACTACTCCTCTTACAATAAAAGAAGATTCAAGTGTTAACTTTTTTGCTTTTTCAAAAATTTCTTCACCAACATCATTTAAAGAGACAACACACTGACAAAATCCACTGCCATCTCTCATAATTAAAAAGATAAGTTTACCTGAAAATCTTGAATTGTATAGCCATCCTCTCAATTCAACTTCTTTTTCAACATAATCTTTCAAATCCTCTATATAAACCCAGTTCATAAATCCTCCATAAAATCAAAAATTATTTTCGCAACTTCACTTTTAGGTAAAACTGGAAATGATGAAATTTTTCCATTTTTTAAAATTATTGTTATTTCATTAGTTTCTTTTTCAAAACCACTTTTATCAGAAATTTTATTTAGAACAATCATATCAAGATTTTTTTCTGAAAGTTTCTTTTTAGCATTTTCAATCTCATTTTCTGTCTCAAGAGCAAAACCTATTAATTTTTGATTCTTTTTTAAATTGCCCATCTCTTTAAGAATATCTTTTGTCTTTTCAATGTTTAAGACATTTGGAAAATCATCTTCTTTTTTTATCTTATTTTCTTCCTTTTCTATAGGCTTAAAATCACAAACTGCTGAAGACATAACTAAATAATCATTACTAAAAAAATTTTTTGATACTTCGTTATACAACTCTTCGCTATTTTCAATATTTATTAATTTAACTTCGTATGGTGGTTTTAATGATACCTTTCCTGAAATTAGAGTAACATCTCCACCTCTTAAAACTCCTTCTAAAGCAAGTTCATATCCCATCTTTCCACTCGATGGATTTGAAATAAATCTTACCGGGTCAATGTATTCTCTTGTTGGACCACTTGTAATTAAAATTTTTTTATCCAAAAAGCTCTTTTTATATGTTAATTTTATTATTTCAAAGATAATCCTCTCTATCTCAGGAAGCCTACCTTTTCCAATATCACCCCCTGCAAGTTCACCTGTCTCTGGTTCAAGAACATAAAAACCCCTCTCTTTTAAAATTTGGATATTTTTTTGTGTTATTTCATTTTCATACATATTTGTATGCATTGAAGGGACAATCAAAATTTTACTTTTTGAAGATAAGGGGAAAAGAGTCACAAGATTATCACATATTCCATATGTTATTTTAGCGATACTATTTGCTGTAGCGGGTACAATTACATATAAGTCAGGCCAATTTGCAAGTGATGTATGAATAATTCCATCTTCATCAGTTAATTCAAATTGATCGATAAAAACATCATTTTTTGATAGAATCTTAAGGGTGTATGGTGTGACAAATTTCGTTGCTTCTTCAGTTAAAACAACTTTTACCTCGGTTTCTAATTTTATGAGTTCTCTTATAAGATTCGGTATCTTATAAGCTGCTATACCTCCAGTTATTCCAACTAAAATTTTTTTATTCTTTAGAGATCTCAATTTTATTTTCCTCTATTTCTTTTGAAGCAATATCTATAAATGATACTGGAGATTTTTGAGGTGATGGATATAAATTAAATAACTCTCTTGCTCTCTTTATTACTGCAATTGTAAAGATATATTTATTATTATTTGCTATCTTAACAACTTTATCAAAATCTACTGTCATAAATCTTCCTCCTTTCTTTATTAATTATATTAATTATCTTTTTTACTGCCTTATTAATATTATCATTAATTATTATATAATCATAATTTTTACTTTCTTCAATTTCTTTTTTTGCAAAATCCATTCTTTTTTTTATTTCTTCTTCTGTTTCACCCCTTTTTCTATTCATTATTCTTCTCTCTAATTCTTTAAAATCTGGTGGAGCAATAAAAATAAAAACTGCATTTTTCTTATCATAAATTTCCCTAATTTTCTTCGCTCCTTGTATTTCAATTTCAAGTATTACATCTTTACCATCTCTTAAATTCTCAATTACAAATTCTTTACTTGTTCCATAATAATAGTCATATACTTTTGCCCACTCAATAAAAAAATCTTCGTCTATCAATTTTTCAAATTCATCTTCACTAATAAAAAAATAGTCTTTTCCCTCAATTTCACCTTCTCTTTTTGGTCTTGTTGTATAGGAAACAGAATATATTAAATCTGATATTTTTTTTATAACCTCTTTAATAATTGTTCCTTTTCCTGAACCTGATGGCCCAGAAATAACTATCAACATAAAAAAATTATATCATTTTTTAAATTTGTTCTTTAAGAATTTCTATTCCTTTTTTAAGCTGGCTATCCATTTCTGGCTCAGTTTTATCAATTTCATATTCAACAGCTATATCTGGCTCTAAACCTTTTTTATCAAGAGCATATAAACTCGGAGTTAAATATCTCTCTGTTGTTAAAACAAGACCATATCCGTCACTTAAGTTATAAATAGTTTGAATTAATCCTTTTCCATATGTTTTTTGACCAACAAGTATTCCAATTTGTCTATCTTTAATAGCACCCGCAAGAATCTCACTTGCAGATGCTGTATTTTCATCAACAAGAACTACAAGTGGAATTTTAATTCCAGGACCTGAAGTTTTAAATTCTTTCTTTACGCCTCTTGATTCAGAATAAAATAGAGTTCCTTCAGGAACAAAATATGGTGCAACTCCATTTAATGAAGACAATAGGCCACCAGGATTACCCCTCAAATCGAGTATTAAACCCTTTATATCTTTTAAATTATTAAAGGCTTCTTTTATCTCGTTAGGTGTTATATCTGTAAATGTTAAAATTCTTATATAACCAATCTCATCTGAAATATTTTTATACATAACAGTTTCTGCAACTATTTTTTTCCTCATTATTCTAAATGAAAAGGTCTCTCCATCTTTCATAACTTTTAAATCAACATAACTTCCCTCTTTTCCTTTTACTAAATCAGCAACTTCATCTACAGATTTTCCTTCAACATTTACACCATCTACTTCAACAATATAGGAATGGACTGGTAATTTCGCCTCATCAGCTGGTGAATTTTTAAATACCATCAAAATTTCAACTTTATCATCTCTTTGTCCGATTAAAACCCCTATCCCACTATATTCACCCTTTAAATCCTCTTTTAAAAGATTATACTCTTCTGGTGTATAAAAATTAGAGTATGGGTCATTTAACGATGAAACAAGTCCATTAATTAAATCAATTTCACTTTTTTCATCAACATAATTTTTATTAATAAGATTTGAGACTTCATTTAAGAGAGGAAAATCTGATGAGATTGGCTTTTTTAAAATATAACATGAAGTTAAAGTTCCTAAAAAGAAACCTAATAATAAAAATATAATAATTGATTTTTTCATTTATTTCTCCTTTTTTATGGTAGCCATTTTTTTGGATCTACTGCTTTACCATCAATTCTAATTTCAAAATGTAAATGAGGTCCAGTTGATAAACCAGTATTGTCAACATAGCCAATTATATCACCCTGTTTAACATATTGATTAACTTCAACAACAAAATATTTTAAATGTGCATAGACTGTTGTTATATTACTACCATGCTGTATAAATACAACAATTCCATAGGTCCCGAGCCAATCAGCATAAATAACTATACCCTCGGCTGCGGCTTTAACAGGAGTTCCTGTTGTTGCATCTATATCTGCCCCTGAATGGAACAACCATGTTCCATATATTGGATGAATTCTCATACCAAAAGGCGATACTATAGGTCCAATTACTGGCCATATAATATTTCCAACCTCTGGTAATTTTTTTGCAAGTTCAGCCTTTTTTATTATCTCTTCAATTTTTTTCTCTTGTTCATTTATCTGCCTCTCAATATTTGATATCTCAACTTTATATTTTTCCTCATTTGCTCTAAGTTCATTTATAATCTTATTCCTTTTATCTTCTTCATTCTTTAGAGATTCTTCTAAACTTAAAGTCTCTTTTAAAAGTGATTCAAGCTCAATTTTTTCATTTTCTAACTTTTTCCTTTCCTCTGTTAATTTTTCCTCTTTTTCTTTCAATACATCGAGTTCTTCTTTGTTTGATCTGATGAGAATATTAATTAAATTTATTCTGTTAAATAGATCTGTTATAGATTTTGAAGAGAAATAGATTTCAAGAGGTGGTTCATTTTTTATCTTGTAAATTAAAAAAATCTTATCACTTATTGATTTTTTATCTTTTTCAATTTCTATTTGTGTTAAAGTGATATTGTTTTCTATTAATTGTATATTATCTTTTTTGTCTCTTATTTTTTTTTGAAGATCAGATATTTTTAAAGTGACATCCTTAATGTTTTTTTCAATTTCTTCGAGTTCTCCAAGTATAGTGACTTTATATGTTTGTGTCTCTTTTAATTTTGATTCAATGTTTTTAAGGTTTGATTTTAAACTCTCGAGAATTTTTTTTTCTTTTGTTAAATCATCATCACCTATTATTGTTCTTGGGAATAAAAATATTAATAGAATTATAATAAATAGGGCTTTTTTCAAAGTTATGTCTATTTTGATTTTCAAGGATATATCTCCTTTAAATATTTTCTTAAAACAAAATAAGAAACAATCAATGAAACAATAATGGCAGAAAGATTTAGGTATACATAAAAATTAAAACCTAATTTTTGATTCAAATTTTGATTTTCAACAAATGGCAAAATTATATTTAATAATTTTGAAATTTCTAAATATGATTTATTGAGTAAAAAAGAGGAGATAGTGCCTCCAATTAAAGATAAAATTATTCCCTCAATATAAAATGGTATTTTTATAAAAGAGGGCTGAGTTCCAACAAGTTTCATTATTTCAATATCCTCTCTTCTATTATATATTGAAACTGTAATATTGGAACCGAGAAAAAATATAAAAATTCCAATAAATATTGAAACTATTACTATACTTAAGAATGTAAATGTTCTTATTGAAAAAAGTAGTTTATCGACAAGATCTTTAGAATAAAAAAAATCTGATACTTCAGGAATCATTGAAATTTTAGATGTTATTTCATTTATGAAATAAACTGATTCTGGTTTTACAAAAAAAGTTGGTGGGAGAGGATTTTTTTCAAGATCTTTAAATATAGATTCATATTCAGGATAATCTTTTATTAATTCATCAAGAGCTGTATCTGGTGATATATATTTTACAGATTCAACACCACTTATATTACTAATTTCATTTTCAATCTCTTTTATCCTTACTTCATTTGTATCTTTATTTAAATAAAAAGATATTTCAATTTTATTTTCAATCCCCTTTTTTACTTCATTAGAATAATTTAGAAAATAGTAAATCATACCAATACTAAATATTGAAACAATAATTACAAAAATACTAATAAAAGTTAAAAAACCAGACCTTATTATATTTATAAAAGATTCTTTAATTTCTCTAAGCAATATTTGGATACTTTTCATACAATTTTTTTCCGTCCTTAATATACAATATTCTTTTATTATATTTTTTAATTATCTCCTCATTATGAGTTGACATAATCACTGTTGTTCCATTTTCATTTATCTTTACGAACAGATCAACAATATTAAATGAAGTTTTCCAATCAAGATTTCCAGTTGGTTCATCTGCAATTAAAATATCTGGGTTGTTAACAATTGCTCTTGCTATTGATACTCTTTGCATTTCTCCACCAGAAAGAGTATTAGGATATTTGTTTATTTGTTCCTCTAAACCAACCATTTTAAGTGTATCTAAAACTCTACTTCTTATAAATTGCGGAGAAAATCCCTGTATTTCAAGAGGAAAAGAGACATTTTCATAAACTGTTTTTCTTTTGAAAAGTTTATAATCTTGAAAAATCATACTGATTTTTCTTCTTAAAAGATATACTCTTCCATTATATTTTTTTAAAGAGTCGTTATTAAAGAAAATTTCTCCCCTTGAAGGTTCAATTTCTTTGTGAATCAATTTTAATATGGTTGTTTTACCAGCCCCTGAAGGTCCTACAATAAATAGAAAATCACCTTTATCCAATTCAAAACTAATATTAGAGAGAGCTTCTTTTTCATCATAAAATTTAGAAACTCCAACAAATTTTAACATTTATCAGAAAAATCGATGCAGAATGTATGCGCAGCAATTGCACCATCTGCACATGCTGTAATAATCTGTCTTAACTCTTTTTTCCTAACATCACCAACAGCATAAACAAATTTCTTATTAGTTCTCATTTCACTATCTGTATTTATAAATCCATTTTCATCAAGGTTGATTTTATCTTTAAATAAACTGCTATTTGGAGCCAAACCAATATAGATAAAAATTCCATCAACATCGAGTTCATAAATTCTATCTTCTTTAATATTTTGTATCAATACCTTTTCAACCCTCTTTTCACCTTTAATTTCTTTTAAAATTGAGTTAAAAATAAATTCAATTTTATTGTTTTTAAAAGCTTTTTCCTGTAAATATTGAGCGGCACGTAATTTATCTCTCCTATGAATAATATATACTTTATTAGCAAAATTGGTAAGATATAATGCCTCAGTTAAAGCTGAATCTCCTCCCCCAACAACCAAAACATTTTTATTTTTATAGAAAAAAGCATCACATATTGCGCAATATGATACTCCCTTTCCTGTAAATTCTTTTTCTCCTGGAATATCAAGTTTTTTTGGATTTACACCAGTAGAAATTATTAATCCGTCAGATTCATATATTGAAGAATTTGTTTTAGTTTTTTTTATTTCGTTATCGATCTCAACATCTAAAACCTCGTCAATCAGAAATTCAACACCAAATTTTTTCGCCTGTTCTTCCATTTTATAAACAAGTTCTGGACCTTTTATTCCTTCTGGAAAACCTGGATAATTTTCAACAAGATCTGTTAAAAGAACTTGACCACCAATTCCAAATTTTTCAATAAGAAGGGTTGATAAGCCAAATCTTTTTGAATAAATTGATGCTGATAAGCCAGCGGGACCACCACCTATAATAATGATATCGTACATAAACTGATATAGGCCTCCTTATAGTTTAAATTATTCTAAAAGTACTTTTATGCCAGGTAGCTCCTTTCCTTCAAGAAATTCAAGAAGTGCACCTCCACCTGTTGACATATGTGTAACACAATTCGAATATCCAAATTTATTTAATGCAGAGATTGTATCACCACCTCCAACGACTTTTATATTCGGATTTTTGCAAAGAGCTTCAGCAACCCTTTTTGTACCAACAGAATATTTTTGCATTTCATAAATACCTAATGGTCCACTCCAGAATATTGTTTTAGCATCTATTAACTCTTCAACGAACATTTCAATTGTTTTTGGCCCTATATCAACTCCATACCAATCATACGGTATTTTTTCTATTGGGACAATTTTATTATCAGCTCCTTCTCTCAATTCTTCAGTTGTATTAACATCAACAGGTAGTATCAATTTAACCCCCTTTTTTGAGGCTAAATTGATTATTTCCAATGCAAGACTTTCCATTTCATTTTCATAAATTGAACTTCCAATATTATATCCTTCTGCCTTTATAAAAGTGAATGCTGCGCCACCTCCAATTAAAATTGTATCAACAATATTGACAAGATTTTTTAAAACCCCGATTTTATCTGATATTTTTGCACCACCAATTATCAAGACAAAGGGTTTTTCTGGATTTTTAATCAACTTTGATAAAATATTGTACTCTTTCTCCATTAAAAAACCTGCATAAGAAGGAAGAAGAGTTGGAAGAAGAAAAACTGATGTATTTGCTCTATGTGAAACTGCAAAAGCATCACTAACATATACATCCCCATATTCACTTAATTTTTCAGCAAATTCTTCCGACTCTTTCTCTTCTTCTTTATAAAATCTTAAATTCTCAAATAGTATCACTTCTCCGTTTCTAAGATTATTAACAATATTCTTTGTCTCTTCACTGAAAATATCATTAATTAGAGGAACATTTGTACCAAGAATCTCTGAAAGTTTTTCACTTATAGGTTTTAATGAAAGTTCTAACTTTCTTTCACCCTTTGGTCTACCAAGATGAGTAAGAATTATTATCTTTGCTCCCTTTTCTCTCATATAATTTATTGTTGGTAATGTTTCTCTAATTCTTGTGTCATCTCTAATTTTTCCGTCTTCTTTTAAAGGGACATTATAGTCAACTCTATATAATACCCTTTTACCTTCAAAATCTACATTTTTAATTGTCCTTAAAGACATTTAAACCCCCTTATCAAAAATAAATTTCGTTAAATCTGCGACTCTCACTGAATAGCCCCACTCGTTGTCATACCAGGAAAAAACTTTAACAAGATTCCCGTCAATAACATCTGTCAGTGTTGCATCAATGATTCCAGAGAATTCACTTCCTTTAAAATCTGATGAAACAACCGGCTCTTCAGTATATCCAAGAATTCCTGATAAATATTTATCAGAAGCTTCTTTTAAAACTCTATTTACATCTTCAGGAGTTGTTAATTTTTTAACTAAGCAAGTAAA
>JAKPCM010000148.1 GCA_029553255.1 Caldisericota bacterium
AATCTTCCATTTGCAAATCCGACAACTTTTCCATCAATGATTCCAAGGAGATTGTAAGGGTCTTTTAATCTGCTTCTATACCATCCTAAAACTTCTGAATAAACTCTTGCACCAACAATATCATAAAAGTCATAATCTAAATCAAGAAATTTTTTTAAATAATTTAGAAGGGTTGGTGCTTCTTCAAGTTTAGCCTCTCTTATTAACATTGTTTCACCAGTTGATAATCTTATAGAAACCGGATCCCATGGTTTTAAATGCAATGATGGTCCTGATAAAACTGGTTCAATTTCAGATACATCAAAAATAATTTTTTCTTCGGATACCTTTTCAGGTGGATTCTTTCTCATTTTTTAATCCTCCTTAAAATGAAATTATTATAAAAAATTTAAGAATTACAAATTCATTATATTTACTTGATAATTGTTGTCAAGTTGATAGGTAGAGACCTCTTAAAAAATAAATCCAAATGTTTTTCTTGCTGAGTTAGAAATCTACATTAGTGATGGAAAAACTGGATTCCTATTTTCATAAGAATGACAATAAATAATTATTGCTGTGGAGAAAGGAGTCTATATTACCAATGGATATTCTGGATTTTTGTTTTCACGGGAATAACAAAAACGGGGAAAGACTGGATTACAGTTTTCCCACTTTCACGAGGACGGAATGACAAAATAGAAAGTTCTTTAGTAAAACTTAGATAAATATAATCTTATTGCCTCATATCTTGGACATTTATAAATTCTATAATGAAATTATTATATTTTTTCGTTATCAGTAAATAATGAAAGTTTTTTGAACTAAATAGAGATTAAATACGTATTAAATATTTAATTTTAAAAAGTTAATTAACTTACTTTACTTCAAAAAAAATAAACGTATTAATACAAGACCTGACACTAAAAAATTTGATAATTTTGTGATATAATAATTATAGGCCAGGGGTGCTATCCAAATGGATAGCTGAGAGGGAGAAAAGAATCTCTCCCAACCCTTTGAACCTGAACTGGGTAATACCAGCGGAGGAAGAGCAACATTTCCCCCGCTTCCCTTGGCTAATATTTTAAAGGGAGGCGTTTTATGCAAAACTTTTTTGAATGGTTTAACAACTTTTTCACAAATCCAACAACTCACACAATTATAATGATTGCTATGATTATCTTTTCAGCTCTATTCCTTGGAATAATTTTAAGAAGAAGGGAGAAAATGGGAACCCAGCAAATTGCAGAAATTGGATTAGCTCTTGCTCTCGCAACAATTCTATCAGAAATTAAAATTTCTGGCTTTTGGGCGCAGGGTGGTTCTGTTACAGCAGCATCATTAATTCCAATAATGTTAATTGCTTTTAGATATGGAGGGAAAACAGGTTTAATGGTTGGTGTGATACATGGATTAATTCAGTTAATAATCGGTCCATATGTTGTTCATCCAATTCAACTTCTTCTCGATTATCCAGTAGCTTTTGGCATGGTTGGTCTCTGTGGTTTTTTCCAAAAAAATAAAATTTTAGGTATCACTGTTGGATTACTTGGAAGGTTCCTTATGCATTTTATTTCTGGAATTATCTATTTTGCTCAATATGCTCCTGAGGGTTGGAATCCTTTTTATTATACTTTTATATACAATATAAGTTACATATTACCTGAAATAATAATTTCAATTGTTGTATTCAAACTTGCTGGAGAAAGAATAATAGAGATTCTACAAACAGAATCAGTAAGAAAATGATAAAATTGATTTATGAACAAAAAATTAATAATAGTTCTAAATGGAGAACTTTCAGATGATTTGGAGAAATATAAAAAAAGACTAATAGATAAACAAAATTTTATAATTGCTTGTGATGGTGGTTATAATAATTGTAAAAAATTAAACATTAAACCAGATTTAATTTTGGGTGATTTTGATTCCTTGCAGGAATTTGAGTTAAAAAATTCGATTAAATTTCCAAAAGAAAAAGATAAAAGTGATTTTGAGCTTGCAATTGATTATGGTTTTGAAAAGGGATTTAAAGATTTTGAAATATGGGGAGCAATTGGAAAAAGATTAGATCATACACTCTTCAATATTTCTTTATTATTAAGAATAAAAAAAGTGGGTGGCAATGCTATTATTTATCACCCTCCATACATTGTTTTCATAATAGATAAAGAATATAATTTTGGAGTTAGAAATAGCGGTTTTGTCTCTCTTTATCCTTTAACTTCAGAAATTAAAGGATTAACAATTAAAGGTATGAAATATGAATTGAATGAAAAAGATATATATTTAGGATCAACAGAGACATTAAGTAATGAATTTATAGGTAAAGAAAGTTTTGTTAATTTTAAAGAAGGAATAATTTTAGTTATTTTGGAAGAGGCATAAGTTCATCAATTTTTTTTAAACATTTAGTACAAACATTAAGGTGCACAACTTTACCATTAACGACTCTTTTGATTTTATGTAAATTTGGTTTCCAAACTCTTCTTGTTTTTCTATGAGAGTGCGAAACACTATTACCAGTAACTGTTCCTTTTCCACATATATCACATCTTCTTGCCATTCTTTATATCCTCCTTAATAAAATCCATAGGATTCAATTATACTACATCTTTAAATTATATCAAAAAAGTTTACAAAAACAGGCAGCCTACTTTTGTAAACTTTTTAAATTTTATCTTCAAAAAATTTTTTCGATTGATTCAAAATATATGGAAAAAATAATGGCGAAGCATAATGACTTGAAGGTATCCAAATTATTTTTGGTTTTCCTAACCTCTCCCATAAATCATAAACTGCTTTTTTTATCATAACAAGGTCGAAAAGGCCATTGATAAATAAAACATTTCTTGGGTTATTAAAGGATGCATAAGTTAATGGATCGACAAGATACCATACAGTGTTTGTTTCAATTAATTCTCCTTTACTTTTCACCATATCAACATAATTTAAAAAATTTTTTAACTCATTTCTATATGTATCATAATTCAATCCTTGTTTCTTGTAATATCTTCTTGATGATAAACCATATATTCCTTCTCCCATCAATCTTATGACATTCCCTGCCCCCATTAATGAAACTCCCTTTATTATTCTATTATCAACACCCATTAAAAGATTCAATAAGATTGCGCCTAAAGAAAATCCTATACTATATATCTCTTTATCATCTTCTTCGTCATTCAAAAATTGAATAAAATGTCTTAAATCAACAATACTTTGTCTCATTGAAAAGAAATATTCATATTCATCATTACTTAAAAATAATTCTTTAGATTTTACATCTTTTGGCATTCTTTCTCTATGAAATGGTAATGTGATGTATGAAACTCTATATCCATATTTTAAAAAATAAAAAGCTACTGTGTGTTCGAAAAAAGGGACAGCTTCATGAACAGGGTGTATAGCTAAAATATTTTTCTTATCATACTCTTTATTTGGATAAAAAATATATCCATAAACAAAATTATTTTCTTCATATTTCGATGTGATAGATGATCTAAATTTGATTTTTTTATACTCATAATTTCTAATCTTGTCTTTTTTAATTTCTATATCTTTAAAACCTTTTTCATATTCAAAAACATTTTTGATATCTACGATATCCATTCCAATATTAAATTTTATCATAAACCGTTGATTTTTAAACTGGCATATTATTTGCATATATAAATTAGGAGGAAAAGATGTTTGAACTTTCAACAATTTTTTTTATAATAGTAGTTTTAGCAACATTTTTCATCCTAATTTTAGGATTAATATTTTCTATTTATATTGTATATAATAAACATTCAAATGATATTGATGATTTATCAGATAAAGAAAAAAAGATTATAGATGAATCTTCAATAAAAGAAACTGCAAATAAAAATTTGAATCATATCTATTTTTTGTAACTTTTTTACACACATTTAAAAATCCGTATTTAATTTACTCAAAAATTGCTTGTTAAAATAGACAATGTCAGTTAAAATTAAATTATGATAGAAAGATACATAAAAGATATAAAGATAAAATATGAAAAGGGCGATACTACAGAACCGAGTTTTTATGAAACATTAAAATCTTTAATCGAAAATTATTCTGAAAAATTTCTAAATTTTGATATAGATGTGAGAATCCTTCCAAAGAAAACTGAGGGTGGAAATCCTGATATAAAGGTGTCAAAAGAGAATAATGAAATTGTAGGTTATATCGAAGTAAAAGATTTAACTATTGAAAATTTAGATAAAATTGAAGAGAGTGAACAATTAAAAAGATATAGAGAAACATTTCCAAATTTAATACTTACAAATCTTTTTGAATTTAGATTATATAGAGACGGGAAACTCATAGATAAAGTTGAATTAGGAAAACCCTTTGATGCTTTTAAATTAAAAACAATCTATGTAAGTGAAAAGATTAGAGAAAATTTTTATAAACTTTTAGAAAAATTTTTCTCATTTTCCATACCGCAAACATTAACTCCTGAAAATTTGGCAAAAGTCCTTGCTAAGAAAACAAGATTTTTAAAAGAGATTGTTCTTGAAGAATTGAAAGGTGGCGAAAAATTTTTAACAAATTTATATGAAAATATAAAAAAACATCTTATAACAGATTTAAGTGAAGATGATTTTTGTGATTTATACTCTCAAACAATAACTTATGGACTTTTTACAGGAAGGTTAAGAAGTAAAAATAGATTTGATAGAAAAGAGGCATACGATGTAATACCAAAAAATTTTGGTATTTTAAGAGACATTTTTAAAATAATTTCACTTGAAGATATATCTGAAAATATGATGTGGATAATTGATGATATAACTAATTTATTGAGTAAAGTTGATGTAAATCAAATATTTGAAAATTATCTAAAAGATAAAAAAGGTGAAGACCCTGTTATCTATTTTTATGAAACCTTTCTTTCTGAATATGATCCAAAAGAAAGAGAGAAAAGAGGAGTATATTATACACCTGATTCTGTAGTGTCTTTCATTGTTAAATCTATAAATATTATTTTGAAAGAAAAATTTAATCTTCCAGATGGATTGGGAGATAAAAGAGTTACTCTTCTTGATCCCGCAGGTGGAACATTAACATTTTTAGAAGAATCGATTAAATTAGCGATAAAAGAATTCAAAGAAAAGTATGGAAGTGGAGGTCTTAAAAATTTTGTTAAAGAGCATATTCTTGAAAATTTTTATGCTTTTGAGTTGATGATGGCTCCTTATGTTATAGGACATTTGAGAATAATATATCTTCTTAAGGATTATGGATATGAGTTATCAAATGATGAAAGAGTAAAATATTATTTAACAAATACGCTCGAGATGGAAGAAATTGAAAGTGATTTTCCTTTTATGAGTTCTATTTCAGAAGAATCAAAAAAAGCTGGAGAAGTTAAGAAAAATGTTCCAATTCTTGTGATTATGGGTAATCCTCCATATTCAGGAATTTCTGCAAATAAAGGTGAGTGGATAACTGAGAAAATTGAGGATTATAAATATATTGATGAAGAATATTTTGGTGAAAAGAAACATTGGCTTCAAGATGATTATGTAAAATTTATAAGATTTGCACAAGATAAAATTGAAAGTAATGGAGAAGGAATTGTTGGTTTTATTACAAATCACTCTTATCTTGATAATCCAACCTTTAGAGGAATGAGATACTCACTTTTAAAAACTTTTGATGAGATTTATATTTTAAATCTTCATGGAAATTCTCTTAAAAAAGAAGTTTGTCCTGATGGGAGTAAAGATGAAAATGTTTTTGATATAAGACAAGGAGTCGCAATTTCAATTTTTGTTAAA
>JAKPCM010000150.1 GCA_029553255.1 Caldisericota bacterium
CAGAACAATTAGTATATAGATTAATAAAATTTTATTCATATCAAGAAAATATTGTTTTAGATCCTTTTGCTGGAAGTGGAACAGTAGGAGTTGTAGCTTTAAAAACAAAAAGAAATTATATTTGTATTGATAAGTCGGAAATTTATTGTAAACTAGCAGAGAACTACATTAATATGGAAAAAAATAATTTATTCATAGATGTTTAATCATATAGATTTTATCGAACAACATTTAAAGGAGCCAATCAAAAAACAAGGCATATTAAAAGTTGGTATTAACTTGAATGATTATCTATCATTTAATGATGCAAATATATATGCTGAAAACTATGCAAAAAAGTTCACAAGGAAATATACAAACGATAAAGCACGACAAAGTAAATCAAGTAAAGATTCTGTGTTAGGGAAATTAGTAGAGGAAATTATCATTTATTTGCTTAATAATTATTTTAAGAAGAACAAATTCAACTATCTAGTTACAAATAATAAAACTGAAAATGAAATAATAAAATTTATAACAGAAACACTAAAAATTCAAAAAAGAAACACTATCATTCAGAAAAAATTTGATACTGATATAATAATTCTGGATAAAAATAAATTTGAATATACACGAAAAATTTTTATCATTTCAGCAAAAGGCACAACAAGAGAAAGGATAGGACAATTTTTATCGCATTTATTTTTAATGGATCAGGATGTTTTAAATGCTAAATATGGGAAAAATAAATATGAAGTAGTTTTTGTAAAAGAAAATATTAATCTTAAATATGCTTTTGTTACTCTTGATTGGGCTGCACAAAAAGATTTCATAAAATATTCAAAAAAAGGAAAAGTCAGAGACACAGTTAAAAATGCAGAAGTTCATTTAATATTAGATGATGTAAAAATTGGAGGTGGGATTTACGTTTTAAACAATGAAGAAAATATTGATGGAATAGGGAATTTTGCTAGTTTAGTAGGTTCAATATGTGATTATTTAAAATAGCATATTCCTTAAATAGTAACTGTTTTTATTTATTTTAATAATCTTGTATGTATTAAGTAAATTGCATTTTTAATGAGAATATTTTGTATTTTTGTTCTGACTCAAATAGTGAAAAAATGAATTTGTTGGTTAAAATAATTATTTTTATTTTTGACAAAATTTTAAAAAAATAACGGGGAAGCTGAAAACCGATTAGAGTAAGCAGAAATTTAAATATAAGTATTATGAAGCCTAATATTTTTAGTATAGCCACAAAAGAGCTGTCGCAAGACGGCTTCTTTACTTGGCTGTTGAAATGGGGAGCACCTGAAAATGAGAAAATCGACAGTAAATTGTTTAAATGTGCTCAAAATTTTATTAAACTCCTTTTGTCAACTCACAATGTCGAAATTAATGAAATAACTGAAGTTGATGCAGGACGTCAATGGGAAAATATAGACATTTGGTCTAAAATAAATAATGAATATCTGATTATTATTGAAGATAAAACATTTACAGTAGAACATTCTAATCAACTTGAAAAGTATAAAAAAACTGCTGCTGATTGGTGTGAAAAAAATAATCATAAACTAATTTGTATATATTTAAAAACTGGAGTACAATCAAAGTCATCACTTGAAAAGATTAGAAACAAAGGGTTTCAAATAATTGACAGGAAAGAATTGATTACATTTTTTGAAAAAAATGTAGTTGATAATGATATTTACAATGAATTTGTTGAAAATCTTAATTCGCTTGAAAGATCCATAAATTCATTTGAAACTTTACCAATAAAGGAATGGAAACCTGATAGTTGGCTAGGTTTTTATCAATTTTTAGACACAAAACTTGAAGGAAATGATTGGCAATATGTTCCTAATCCCTCAGGTGGTTTTTTAGGCTTATGGTGGCACTTTTTAAAATGGAAAGATTATGATGTTTATTTACAAATAGAGCAAGGTAATTTGTGCTTTAAAATTGGAGGAGTGTCTAAAAACCATAGTTCTGTTAGAAATGAATGGTTTTCGGTTTTATCAAAGCAGATAAAGTCTGAAAATCTAGTTGAAATAAAAAAACCTCCTAGGTATGGTAAAGGATATTTTATGACTGTAGGTATTGTTCGTCGAGAGGATTGGCTTGGACAAGATGACAGTATATTAGACAAAGAACAAGTTATTCGTAATTTGAAAAAATATGAAGACTTCTTATCAAATTGCGTAAAACAATCAAACACAGAAAACAAGGTGTAAAAAACATTCGGCAGTCAGTAAGTTATCTATTGACATAGCTCTTATCAAAAGTCGTCGCAACTTGATAGGAAAGAACTTCGAAATCTGCAACAAAAATCTACAGCTGTCCTTTGTATTGCATTTAAAAACAAAACGGAGAGTTAAATGAATACCTTAAAGATGTAGTTTTAGTTGATAAAACAGTATAATATTAAGATAAACATCAATAATAATCTCTTATTAAAGAAATACTCACATTTTTTTACATAACCCTGTAATTTCTTTTAATTAAAAAAATTTATATATCTTCGTAAAGTAGAAATCTAAATATTATGAGAAATTATCTATGTAAAAAATGTGCTACTCTCGTTAAAAGTG
>JAKPCM010000044.1 GCA_029553255.1 Caldisericota bacterium
ATTATGATGGTGATAATGATGGATTTGTTGATGGAATTATTATAATATATGCTGGTTCTTCAATTTCTAATGATGAATTTAAAAAAATTTATCCTCATATGTGGATGATCAATTCTATAAAGAAGGACAATAAATATATTAACAAATTTATTGTAATTCCAGAATATAAATTTAAACCAGGTGATTTTACAATAGGACCTTTATGCCATGAATTTGGTCATATATTAGGAGGAATTGATTTATATGATTTGGATTCACATAAAAGTTATATATATGATAATCAAATTTCAAATGGATTAGGAAAATGGAGTATAATGTCTAATGGAATTTGGGGGAAAAAGAATATTAGAGGCGATAGTCCTTCACATTTAGATGTATGGCATAAAATTTTGTTTGGTTGGATAGATCCTATAGTTATTGAAGATAGAGAAATAATTGTCAATTTAAATCCAACTGAATTAAAAGATGGAAATGTTATTAAAATAGTTTTAAATAAAGAGCCAGAGGAATATCTTTTAATAGAAAATAGACAAAGGATAAATTTCGATTCAGATTTACCAAAAGAAGGCGTCTTAATATACCATATTGATGAATCAATACTAAACAATTGCTATGCCTACTCTCCTTTTTATGAAACACCGAATAAAAGTCATTATAAAGTTTCAATAGTTCAAAAAGACAATTATTATGAACTTGAAAGAGGTAAAAATTTAGGAGACGAAAAAGATGTTTTTATTGAAGGTGATAAATTTATTTTAAAACAAAATAATAAAAGCATTAGTTATTATAATAAAAATATCAATGTGATAATCACTATACTCGATAAAATGATTTATCATATCAAGTAAAAATCGAAATAACGAATCAATAAAAAATAAAACAATTCATTGAAATAATTATCTCTTTTGTTGTATAATACTTTTTATAGATTTTATTTAAGGAGGATAGTTAATGGATTTAGAAACTGTTTATTCGCCAAAGGATATAGAAAATGAGATTTACAATTTCTGGATAAGAGAGAAATTATTTAAAGCTGAAATTAAAAAAGGAGTAACTCCTTTTACTATTGTTATGCCACCTCCAAATGTTACGGGCTCCCTTCATCTTGGACATGCTTATAATTCAACAATTCAGGACATAATGATAAGGTTTAAAAAAATGAAAGGTTTTGAATCATTATGGCTTCCTGGTGTTGACCATGCAGGTATTGCAACTCAAATAATGGTTGAAAATGATCTTCTAAAAGAGAATTTAACAAAAGAAAAATTAGGAAGAGAAGAATTTTTAAAAAGAGTTTGGAGTTGGAAAGAAAAATATGGAGATAGAATTGTAAATCAACAAAAAAGGTTAGGAATATATGCAGATTGGGATAGACATAGATTCACAATGGATTCTGATTATCAGAAAGCAGTTATAAAAGCATTTATAACATTATATAATGATGGATTGATATATAAAGGTGAATATATGATTAATTGGTGCCCTGTATGTAAAACAGCTCTTTCAGATTTAGAAGTTGAACATATTGAAGAAAAAACAAAACTATATTTCATTAAATATCCTTTCAAAGATGAAGAAGGTGGTATTGTTATTGCAACTACAAGACCAGAGACAATGCTTGGTGATACAGCAGTTGCAGTAAATCCAAATGATGAAAGATATAAAAAATTGATTGGGAAAGTTTTGATACTTCCTCTTATGGGAAGAGAGATACCAATTATTTCAGATTCTGAAGTTGATATAGAATTTGGAACTGGAGCAGTAAAAATAACTCCAGCTCATGATCCTCTTGATTTTGAAATAGGAGAAAGAAATAATTTACAAAAAATAAATATTTTAACAGTTGATGGATTTATAAATGAAAATGGAGGTATATATAAGGGTTTATCAAGATCAGAAGCAAGAGAAAAAGTTGTTGAAGATTTGGAAAAAGGTGGATTTTTAGTTGAGATAAAAGATTATATTCATTCAATTGGAATACATGATAGATGTAACAAGCCAATTGAGCCAATGATATCAAAACAGTGGTTTATAAAAATGGAACCACTTGCAGATTTAGGTTTAAAAGCAGTAAGAGAAGAGAAAGTAAAAATCATTCCAGAAAAATGGGAAAAAGTTTATGAAAATTGGTTAACCAATATAAAAGATTGGTGTATATCAAGACAGATATGGTGGGGACATAGAATTCCTATCTATTATTGTAAAAATTGTAATAAGATGTTTGCAAGTGAAAATGAAATTAAAAAATGTCCAGATTGTGAAGGTGAAGTTGAAAGAGACCCTGATGTTCTTGATACTTGGTTTTCTTCTGCCTTATGGCCATTTGCGACTCTTGGATGGCCAAAAGAGACTGAAGATTTAAAATATTTTTATCCAACATCTCTTCTTGTTACTGGATATGATATTCTATTTTTCTGGGTTGCAAGAATGATAATGTTTGGACAATATTTTATGAAAAAAGAGCCATTTAAAAATGTTTATATTCATGGTTTGATAAGAGATGAAAAAGGTAGGAAGATGAGTAAAACTCTTGGAAATGTTATGGATCCAATTGAAGTTATAGATGAGTATGGTGCTGATGCGACAAGATTTACATTTTCGCAACTTTCAACACTTGGTGGTCAGGACATAAATCTATCAATTGGAAGGATAAAATTTTCAAGAAATTTTATGAACAAAATATGGAATTCTGGAAGATTTGTTATAAATTTTTTAAAAGATTTTGATAAAAATAAAAAGGTAGATTTAAAACTTGAAAAAGAGGATATATGGATTTTATCAAGACTATCAAAAGTTTCTAAACTTGCGAATGAACTTATAGATTCTTATGAATTTGGAGAGATATCGAATATTTTATATGAATTTTATTGGCATGAGTTTTGTGATTGGTATATTGAACTATCAAAATTAAGAGACGATGAAACTAATAAATATGTTCTTTTCGAAGTATTTATAAATTCATTAAAATTACTCCATCCTTTTATTCCATTTATTACGGAAAAATTGTACAAATTGATTTTGTCAGAAGAAAAAACTATTTTACTTACTAATTATCCAAAAGAAAATGATTTTATTTTTGATGGAAAAACAGTAGAAGAGTTTGAAATTTTTATGAATATTAATAAAATAATCAGAAATCTAAAATCAATTTTAAATTTACCTTTAAAGAAAAATGTAAAAGTTTATATTGAATATGATAAAGAATTTTTATCATATTGGAAAAATAAAATTGAACTTTTATCATTTTGCGAAATTGTTGATAAAAAAATAGAGGATTTAAAAAATTTAACAGAAATTTATAAAGGCGCCAAGATTTTTGTTTTCTTAGAGAAAGAATATCCAATTGAAGATAGAGTTAACATTTTAAAAAATGAAATCACTTCATTAATAAAAGAGAACGAAAATTTGAATAAAAGATTAGAAAATACAGAGTTTATTAATAAAGCACCTTTAGAAATTATTGAAGAAACTAAAAAAAAGAGAGAGGAAAACGAAGAAAGAATAAAAGTTCTATCAACCCATTTAGAGGAATTGATTTGATTAATGTTTACTTATTATGAAGCTTTAGAGTTCCTTGGAAAAAGAGAAAAAAGAAAAATAAAACCTGGATTAGAGAGAATAGAGAGAATTTTACAAAATTTAGATAATCCTCATAAAGATAAAAAAATAATTCATATTGCTGGAACAAAAGGTAAAGGTTCAACATCAACTTTTATAAGTAATTTACTTATTTCACATAAATTTAAGGTTGGCTTATATACA
>JAKPCM010000032.1 GCA_029553255.1 Caldisericota bacterium
AGAATAGAATCACAGGAATAATAAGATAGCAGAAGGTAAAAATTCTTATTTAATGTAAATCTATATCATAATAATATTTTTTAATAATTAAAAGGAGATTATTATAGAAAAAGATTTTATTAATATTAACGATTTCAAAAAAAGAAAATTAATCAAAAATTATAAATTTGATTTTGTGAATTATTATAAATCTATTTATAATAATTCACCTATTCCTTATGCTCTAAATAAAATCATCTTAGATAAAGATGAAAATCCAGTTGATTTTGTATTTATTGATGTAAATAAATCCTTTGAGAAATTAATAAATTTGAAGAGAGAGAATATAGTTGGGAAATTTGGAAAGGATATTTTTCCAAATATTGATAAAAAAGTTATAGAAGAATATGGTTCTGTTGCGTTAAATAGAAAAAGTGATTCATTTAAATTTTACTCTTTTGATTTAAAAAAGCATTTTTTAGTAAATGCTTTTAGTTCAGAAAAAAACTATTTTATAGTTTTATTTGAAGATATAACCGATTCAATAGAAAAGGAAACAAGATTAAATAAACTTTTAAACTATCAGTTAATAGTTCGCAAAATTAATTATTTAATAAATTATTGTAAAGATGAAAAAGAGTTTTATAAAAAGGTATGTGATGAAATTATTAAGATAGATGGAATAATTTTTGCTTGGATAGGTTTAAAAAGTAAAGATTATATAGTAAGGCCAGTTTCCTATAGTGGGATTTTAAGTGATTATTTGAAGAGCATAGAAATAAAATGGGACGATTCACCTTTAGGTTCAGGTCCCACTGGAAAAGCGATTAAAGATAGTGAAAATATAATAATAAATAATATCTCTATTGATGAAAGCTTCAATCCATGGAAAGAAAAAGCTTACTTATATGGTATAAAATCGATATCAGCATTTCCAATAACTTATGAAGAAGAAGTTATTGGAGCATTAACTGTTCATTCTGATAAAGAAAATTATTTTAATAAAGACATTGTTAATGTTTTAAATGAAGTTAGTAATGATATTGGAATAGGTATAAGAAAATTTATAGATAAGAAGAAAATTATTGATAAAACAAAAGAACTTGAGGATAGTATTGATAATATGTTATCATCATTCTCCAAAATAATATCATTAAAAGAGCCATATACTGGAAACCATTCATTA
Organism: Caldisericota bacterium; assembly: GCA_029553255.1. GTDB lineage: Bacteria > Caldisericota > Caldisericia > B22-G15 > B22-G15 > JAAYUH01. The sequence goes on from JAKPCM010000032.1 coordinate 1,166, forward strand.
AGAGCGTCGAAACTTGCATTACTAATTGGAAATGAGATGCAGCTAACTGAAGATAGATTGTTAGCTTTAAAATTTGCTTCATTTTTACATGATTTAGGAAAAATATTTATTCCATCAGAAATATTAAATAAATATGGAAAATTAACTCCTCATGAATTTAATTTAGTTAAAGAACATGTGATAAAAAGTTATGAAATAGTTAAAGATATAAAATTTCCATATCCAACTCACGAAATAATTTTACAACATCACGAGAGAATTGATGGATCAGGTTATCCAAATGGTTTAAAAGGAGATGAAATATTGTTAGAAGCGAAAATTCTTGCTGTGGCAGATGTTGTTGATGCTATGATATCAAATAGACCTTATAGATCAAAGCTCTCATTAGAAGAAGTTTCAGAAGAGTTAATAAAAAATAAAAATATAAAATACGATGAGAGGGTTGTCGAAGCAACCCTCAAGATATTAAAAAATTTGAGTTGAATAATATTACTTAGATAGTTTAATTATAAATTGAACTCTACCCTCTGAATTAATAGGTTTTCCAACAAAAGTATCAATAGAATCTGTAAGCTTTTTCTTTTCAAGAATTTCTTTTCTACTTTTTTCATATTCATCTTTTCCTATTTCAACTCCTTCTTTCATTTTTGAGATGGAATCAACTGTAAAATTTAATCCAGGAAAATCTTTATTCAAAACTTTACCACCAGAAGATAGAATTTTTAAAGTTCCTAATAATTGGGAAAAACTACTTTTTAATTCATCATTTAAACTTGAAATTACTAATGAAAGAGTTTTTACTCCTTCTTTTAAACTATTTGAGAGATCGTTAAGGCCATAGACTTTTTGACCATTCATCTCTCCTCCATTGGCAATTAAATTTAAATTTTTCTTTAATTCAATATTTACATCTGCAATTTGTGATATAGGATTTAAAGCCTCTTTAAATAAATTTAAAGAGATTAAAATCATCTCATTTCCATCTCTTATCTTTTGCAAGGTATCTTTTAGTTGAGGGATAGATAAAATTGTTGTTCCATCAGGAAGAGTTCCGCCATCAATCAAAACTTTTATTAGATACTCTTCGTTTTTCAAATTTTCTAAAAGTTTTGCTTTTAAAGAAGGGTCTAAATTAGTTAAAATATCTTGATTCATCTTATTAATGTTTCCAATATCTTTAATAATTTTTGTATATACATCCAAAATTTGAATTAAATTCGAAAGATTTGAATTTGAAACTTGAAGGGAACTTATTATAGGATCGAGATTCGATGGAATACTTTTTAAAAGTTTCAATTTTTCTTCATCAATATTATTTGATATCATAAGTAACGAATCTCTATGTGCATCAATTCCTAATGATATTAAATTTAAATTTTCTATGCCTTCTTTTAATTTATTTAAATCCATCTTTGATAAATTTGTTTCACTATTTTTTATCAACTCATCAAGAAAATCTTTTTGAATTTTCGTTAAATTCGCTAAACCATCTAATCCATTATACAACTCATCGAAAACTTTAATTGATGGAATCTCAACAGATGGATATGTCGGTGAGATAGAAATCATTAATTCAGGAATATCAATTTTATCACTCTCAAATTCAAAATATGAACTCCCTTCACTATCAAGTATTGTTATAAGATTTATCAAATATTTTAATCCAGAAATTACTGGCTTTGTATCTCCACTTAAACTTATATCTTTAACACTCTCTACATCTATTGATGTTGAAATGGTCATAAGAAGAGGAACAATTTTTGAATCTTTTATCATTTTGCTTTTTCCACTTATCTCTACTCTTAATTTTCCATCTTTTCCAGTTATGTTTTCTAATTTCTCCTCTTTTCCGTTAAGATAATATTTTACACTAATTTCGAAAGGAAGCTCTTTAATATAATTTCCTCTATAGTATGTATCTTGAATTCCACTGCTTTCCCCTTTCAATATTGCATAGTTATCTTTTATTTCGATCTCTCCATCTCCATAAATCTTTTTTACATCAACAAGATCATCAATCGGATCTTTAATCTCATAACTCCCACTTCCTCTCACTCTAATCCAATCAACAACTATCTTATCTTTAAAATTTCCATATAGATCACTCAAGACATAGACTGTTTCATTGTCATAAACTTTAGTCTGTGAATATATAGAAAAAAGTGGAATAAATAATAGTGTTAAAATTGTGGCTAATATAATTGTTTTTTTCATATTAAACCTCCTTTTTATTCCATCCTATAGATAATAATTTAATTAATTTATCAAAAACCTTTATAACACTTGGTAAAAATATTAATGTAACTATTGAACTTATAAAAGCACCTCTTGCTAAACTTCCCATAGTAAGGTTTACAAGTTTAATTTCACTCATAAGAGCAGATGGAAGAGTCATTAATATCATTGTTCCAGCACTTGTTAAAATTGAATGAGAACTCCATTTGACTGACTCTGATGCTGCTTCAGTTGGACTTAATCCCTCTTTTCTTTCCTCTTGATATCTTGATAAAATTAGAATAGAGTAATCAATTGTTGCTCCAAGTTGAATTGTATTTAGAAGAGCTGGTATAAAAAATGGAGTTTTTAAATTGATCAATAAATAATAAGCAATGTTTATCCAGATAGCGCTTTTTATAACAATTATTAAAATAAATGGTGAAAAGATAGATAAAAATCCTAAAGCAACAATTAATAAAATTAGATAAAATGAAATATTTGAAGTCTTATTATAATCATTTTCTGCAATCTCACCCAAATCACTAAGTAAAATTGATTCTCCTGTAAAATAAAATTCTCCTTTCATATTCTCATTAATAAAATCTTTCAATTGTTCTCTCAACTCTATTCCTTTTTCTTCATTTGGTGAATATTTTGAATAAATAAAACAAACCTCGTAATTTTCTCCTATAAATCTATTCTTCACATCTTCTGGTAAAAATTCTATTGGAATTGTTGGGTCTAAAATTGTTGAATAATGTAGTACATCTTGAACTCCCTCCATCTCTTTTATCTTTTTTATTGTATTAAGAAAACCTTCATTTCCCTTTTTTGAAATTAAATAGAAACTATCTGTTTCACCATATACATCTCTTAATGTTTCAAGAGTTTTAATTGATTCAAGGTTATCAGGCAAAAATGGCGTAACATCATAAGCTAACTCAACTTTTTTTGACCCAAAGTAAGAGGTGATCGAGATTATTATGAAAATTATCAAAAATATATTAGAATATTTTGAAATATATTTTCCAATGTTTCCCATGCTTAAAGGAATAACGCCATGCTCTTTACCTACAACGATTTTATCAAAAATTAGAAGAAGAGATGGAAGGAACAAAAATGAACTGAGCATAGAAATGGCTACACCTCTTGTTAATATCCAACCTGCTTGGTTGAATAAAGAGAGTCTGCCAAATGTTAGAGCGAAAAAACCTCCTATTGTTGTCAATCCACTTAAAAGGATAGGCATAAATATTTTTATTAGAGCATCCTCCATTGCCAATTCTTTATCCAATTTTCCTCTACCTTCAATATATCTATGATATAAAAACAGAGAATAATCAAAAGTAACTGCAAGTTGAAGAACAGATACGATAACATTTACCAAAAAATAGACTTCTGTTTTTGTTATAGATGTTATTGCAACGTTTATAATTACACCTGAAATCATTGATATAATTATAAAAATTGGGCCCCAGATTCTTGGAAAAGTTAAAATAAGGAAAATTAAAACCAATAAAACACCAATTAAAAAATATTTCTCAACAGAGCCTGCAAAATGATCTGCAAGCTCATTTGATATGACATCATTACCCGTTAGAGATGCTCCTTCAGGAAGCATTGATTTTATTGACTCTATCTCCTTATTATATGTTTCATTTGCATTCAATATGACAACTATTCTAAAATAACCATCTTTAAACCAATCCGAGGTCCCTTTATCCCAAAGTTCAACAGGAATAGATATGTCTTGATAATCTTTTATATAAGTAATTGAATTTATAAAAGGTAAGGTTTTTAAATTATTTACTAAAGATTCAACAAGATATGGATCATCAGTTTTATATAAAATTATTAACTCCGCACCATGAGATAGCTCTTTATTTAATATATTCATTCCTTTTATAGATTCGATATCATTCGGGAGTAATTCATAAATATCATAGGTGACTTTTAATTTTGGAATGAAATAGAGGGAAATGGCGATTAAAATAAGAAAAACAATAAAAATTGGAACTCTTGCTTTTACAACAAACTTAGAAAACTTTTTCATCTACCACCTCCTAATCCGGACCATAACTTCTTACTTAGATCTAAAGTATCAATTTTGCTACAGTTAAAAATTATGTTTCCCCATAAAGAAATCAAAGTTCCCCAAAGAATTAAAACATCATTTTCATCGTAACTATTTTTTAAAAATATTAAAAAATCTTGAAGTTTTTTATTAATTTTTTCAAGCAAAGATTCTCTCATTTTTTCTCTTATTTTTTTTGGAGCAAAATTCACATCTCTTAAAATAGTTAAAATTGATGGAGCAAATTCATTTACAAGTGAAATGTTTAAATCGAAAAAATTATTTAAAGTTTCTATAGGATCGATCATCTTATTTTTTGTAATTTCATAAAATCTTTCATCAATTTTATCAATAAGATTTTCAATTATTTTCTCTAAGAGTTCCTCTTTTGTTTTAAAATATGTATAAAAACTTCCTTTAGATATATTAGCATGTTTAGTTATCTCATCTATAGTTGTCTCATTAAATCCCCTATTTAAAAAAAGGTCTAAAGATACATTAATTATTCTATCTCTTTTATTGACTGACCAGTTAGTCATAATTTAAATTATATCAATATAATCAATTTTTTCAACATATATTTTTGTTATAATTTATCCGTGATAAAAAGAGGTTGCTTAAGAGAAATTGAAAAGCTTAACTAAAAACATTAGAAATGCTTTAATTCTTAGTTTAATTGTAATTTTAACAATTTTTTTAATAACCATATATAAAAATGGTATCAATTCTATTAAATTCGATTTAAATTATAACTATATTTTAATTTTAATTGCAGTAGTAATATTTTTATGGGTTATTGAAGCTTTAAGATTAAAAATCATCTTAAATACCTTTGATTATCAAATACCTTTTTTATCTTTAATCTATATTCACCTTGTTTCACTTTTCTTTTCTGCAATAACTCCATTTGGTTTTGGAGGTTTTGCAATGAAAGTATATTTAATTTCAAAAAGAAAAAGTTATGATGTTGGAGGAGCAAGTGCTTTAATAACAATAATTTATGTGATTAACATTATTTTCACTATAATAATCTCTATTTTTTCAGTAATTTTTTTAAGAAGGTCTGATTTAATGAAAATGTTTTATGGAAGATTGATAAGTTCAATAGTTATTTTTATTTTAATACTATCACTTCTTGTATTCTTTTTAATAATAAATCATGAAACGATAAGAAATATATCAATTAAAATACTGAATCTCTTTAAAAAATTGAGTGAAGAAAAAAAAGAAAAGATTCTAAACACAATAAATAAAAATTATGAAAGATATAAAAATACTATATTATCAATGGGTAAACTTAAATGGAAACTAATTTTTCTTTTCCTTTTAACAATCTTATATTGGGTAACACTTTTATCAATTTCACCTATTCTTATACTCTCATTGAATATAAAAACATCTTTTTTAAACGCATCAATTCTTCAATTTATCTATCATTTTTTTGTTGGATGGGCATTTACCCCAGGCGGCAGTGGAATATCAGAGGCTATCTATTCTTCTCTTTTTCTAAATTTAGTTGGATTATCAAATTTAACTGTTTTAACATTTTTATTCAAGTTTTTTACATATTATATCTACATTTTAATTGGCGGAGTTCTATCTATAAATGAGATTAAAGAAATTGGAGATATAAATAAAATATATGATCAGTAAGCCTAATATTTACAAAATAGAGAAATTAAGAAAAGAAGAAGAGAAGTTATTAAAAAAATTCAAAATAGAAAAATTGAAAAAAGAGCCTGAAATAATAGTTTTTTTAGACTCATCATATTTTAATGACAATATAATTTCCTGTTTTTTATTTTACTCTTATAAAAATAGAGAGGTCTTAAAGAAAAAATTTATCCTTTCAAAAATAGATTTTCCTTATATACCTACATATCTTTCTTTAAGAGAAGGACCAAATTATATCAAAGGTTTAAAAAATGAAGAATATGATTTAATGATTATTGATGGACAGGGTATTGCTCACCCAAGAAAGATGGGTATCGCAACATATCTTGGCATTAAATTAAATAAACCATCAATTGGTGTTGCAAAAAATATTCTTTATGGAACATATAAACAGATAAATAAAGAGAAAGGATTGTTTTCTGAGATAATTGGTGAGAATGGTGAACTAATTGGTTATGCTTTAATAACAAAAGAAAAAACAAATCCAATTTTTATATCTCCTGGAAATTTAATATCATTTGAAGATACACTTAATATCATAAATTCTTTAATAGGAAGGCATAGAATACCAGAGCCTTTAAGAGAGGTTCATATATATTCAAGAGAAGTAAAAAGAAGTCTAAATGAAAATATTTATAACAGGTGAACCAAAAATAGGAAAGACAACTTTAATAAAAGAAATTTCCGATATCTTAATGAAAAGGGGAGTTAAAATTTCTGGTTTCATAACATCTGATTTAATTTCAGAAGGAAAAAGAGTGGGGTTTAATATTGTCGATATTGTTACTAAAGAAGAGAGGATTTTTGCTTCTAAAAATATAGAAACAAAATATAAATTTGGCAGTTATTATCTTAATATTGATAATTTAGATGAAATTCTTAATAAAATAGTTAAAAGAGATTATGAAATTTTAATTATTGATGAAATTGGTAAAATGGAGTTTTGCTCAAAAAATTTTAGAGAAAAAATAAACTGTTTAATGAAAAGTGATACTAATATTTTATCGACTCTTCACAGAGATTTCGTTGAAAATTTTAAAATTTATGGGAAAATTTTTACATTAACATCAAACAATAGAAAGATTATAAAAAATGAAATTTTTAAAATTAATAACCAAAGGAGAGAAAATATGAATGAGCAAAATAAAAAAAGAGAAATAAAATGGGAGATTGACATACCTTTATTGAATAACAAAATATTGATAAGACAGATGATTATGGTTTTCTTTATAACATATATTATTATATCTGTTTTAATGTCTACAATTTTTTTAGTCCAAGGTGAAACTGAATCAATTCCTATGTTATTATTAATGTTTTTTCTTGTTTGTTTAGGTCTTTTTGTTCTATCAATTTTAGTTATGTTACTTATATTTGGTAACAGAATGACATTAAGGTTTACAGTTAACGACAAGGGTGTTCTTTATGAAATGGTTGATAAAAGAGGAAAAAAATTAACGAATCTCGCAATATTTTCAGGTGTTCTATCAAAAAAAGCGACAACAACAGGTTCTGGCTTAATTGCAAAATCTCGAGAGGCTGTCTTTATTAATTATAAAAATATAATAAAGTTAGTCCCAAAAGATAAAGAAAATGTAATCTTATTAAAAAATGAATGGAGAACTCTTTTGGCTATATATTGTAAAGAAGAAAATTATAATGAGGTCAAAGAATTCTTAAATGAAATATTCAAAGAGAAAATGGTTAATGTAAATGAGAGAAAAATCAAAAATCCTTTACCAAAATATATTCTTTTATCATTACTGACAATAATTATGTCAATTCCTATTTTTACCCTTCCATACCCGTTTGAAATTAATCTTTTTGTTCCAATATTAATTTTATTCTTCACTCTTGGATCAATATGGTTAACAAGATTACTCTTTTTTGTAACAATTGGAGGTTCTATTTATACAATTATCTTTGTTGTAGCAAAACTTTTTGAAAAAACAGAGTCCTTTATTTTTGATAGAACTTATTTCTGGTATGAATTGATTAGTGTTGAAGATATATTTGCATTGATTCTTCTTTCAATATCACTTTTATATTTTATTAGTTTCTCAATATACTCATTAAAAGGAAATTTTTCATCTATGCTTGAAAGAGATTCTATATATTAAAATTATATTTATGATAGCCAAAGTATATAGGAGGTTTATAAATGAATGATATCTTAAAAATAATCAAATCGAGAAGAAGCATCAGAAACTATAAAAATGAAAAAATAAAAGATGAAGAGATTTTAAAAATTGTTGAAGCAGGAAGGTGGGCGCCTTCTGCAAGCAACAACCAGCCATGGAGATTCATTATAGTTCAAAATAAAGAATTAATAAAGAAAATAGGTGATGCATGTAAAATATTAACAATTAACTCTTTTGTTGAAAAAGCACCTCTTATCTTTATTATATACACTGAAAAAAAACATAGATGGGTTGAATTAGATTGCGGTATATGTGCAGAAAATATGATGCTTGAAGCACACTCAATAGGAATAGGTAGCTGTTTTGTGGGGGCATTTAAAGAAAATAGAATCAAAGAAATTATAAATTTACCAGAAGATTTAAATGTTGTTGGATTAATAACATTTGGATATAAAGAAAATGAAAAAGAACCAACACTTAGATTGGATTTAAAAGATATTGTAAAATATGATTTCTATACAAAAGATAAGACAAAAATTATTTCAAATAAAAATATAAAATCTGGTTTTCTTTCAATAATAAGTACATTTTTCAAAAAAAGATAAATATAAATTCAATAAAATTAATTTAAATTTCTTTATTTTAAAATTTATTTAAATCTTTTTAAGTAATTTTTATATACCTCTTGACAAAATTAAAATATATGTTAATATTATTAAAGTTAAGTTAAATTTTATTTAGGAGGTTTGAATGAAAACATCGGACTTGGAAGAAAAGGATACTTTGGAGTTATTGAAAAGTGAGAATTTAAAAGAAACGAGAATTATGAGAGAAATTGATATTGAAAGACTAAATAAATTTATTAATAATCCTATAATTAATGAAGGGAAAGGTAAATTATTATCGCCATTAAAAGTTTTTAAATAAAGGAGGAAAAATATGAAAAGATTACCATCAAGATGTCCATCATGTGGAGAGTTATTAAAAATAACTGAATTAACATGTGAAAAATGTAAAACAATTGTTAAAGGAACTTATCCTTTAAATAAATTTTTAACTTTAGATCCACAAGAAGAAGAATTTCTTCTTGTTTTTCTTCTCTCAAAAGGGAATCTAAAGGAGGTCCAAGAAAGGTTAGACATTTCTTATCCAACTGCAAAAAATAGACTTGAAGAACTCTTGGTATCATTGGGTTTAACAGAAACAAAAAAAGAGGATAAAGTAGAGGGTTTTTTTGAAGAAGATAATATTTCAAAAATAGAAGAAATCTTAGAAAAAATAGAAAAAGGTGAAATAACTGGTGAGGAAGCAATAGAAAAAATGAAGGAGGTTAAAAATGAAAGAGGAGATGATTAAAAAAATAGAAAAACTTTTTTCTGATGGAAAAATTACAGAAGATGTAAAAGAGAAACTTTTGAAAGAAATTGAAGATATTGATGAAAAAAAGTATGAAGAGAAATTTAAAAAATCTTTTAAAAATATTGAGATAGAATTTGTCTCTGAGGATTTAGAAATAGAAGGAAGAGATGATATAAATGATATCATTTTTGAAAAGGGAAGAGAAGGGTTAGATATAGAGGAAAACAATGATAAATTAATAATTAAATCTAAAAATAGAGGAGTACATATAAACGTTTTTGGAATTAAATTAGGAGATGGAAATTTTACTGAAAAAGCAAAAATTATTATACCAACTAAAAATAATTTAATTATTGATAATATATCTGGAAATATAGAAATAAGAAATATTAATGGCAATTTAAAACTTAAAACAGTTAGCGGAGATATTAAAATTGAGAACATCAATGGCGATGTCGATTGTTATACAATAAGTGGT
>JAKPCM010000035.1 GCA_029553255.1 Caldisericota bacterium
TTGTTCATGATACTTCATATTGACAAAATCAAAAGATTAAATATAATATATAAAGAATTCCTCGGTAGCTCAACGGTAGAGCGGGTGGCTGTTAACCACTAGGTTGCAGGTTCGAATCCTGCCCGAGGAGCCACTTCTAAAATAATTATAAAAACTTCAAACAATTTTTATATTTTTCTATTTAATAAAAAGATTTTCTTTCTATTTTAGCATCAAAAATTATAAATAAAATAATCAATTGGATAATAGTAATAAAAGGAAAAAACATAAAGATTTTAATAGAAAAGATGCTACGATTAAGAAATTGTGTGATGATATTTCTCATCAAAAGAAACAGTAATGGAAATATTTAGAGGTTATGCAAAGTAAATTTTATTCGTTAAAACGAAAAAATTTTATTGATTTATCTACGGCTATCTATGAATATTAATGAAAAATAGTATGACAGACAAAATTAGTGATTTGAAAATTTGACAGTTGAACCTAAAACAGTTAATACAAGAGTTCGTTATGAAAATGTTGAAGATAAAACTCGTCTAATAGCTAAGAATATTAAGAAAGTAATTAAAGATATTGAAAAATTAATAAATACAAAAAATTATACAAATAAAGATGTTTTATTTATTGTTTTTTCCAATTACTCATAATAATAAAAAATGGCAGGTTCAACTACAAAAATTAACAAATTGTTAAGAGAAATAGAATATATTAGTATTAATTTCAAAAATGAGATTCCTGGAGTTATTTATTTTGGTTTTGTATGATAATGTAAATAATTTTATATTTAATAAAATCATATATAATAATATTAAAATAAGAAATATTTTTTTAATAATGAGAGGTAATTATGAAAATTAGAAAAAGTGAGATAATGATTTTTGTTTTTATATTGCTTTGTTTTATTATTGGAATCTATTTTTATCCTCAAATGCCAGATAAAATAGCCTCACATTGGAATGCTCAAGGTGAAGTAGATGGTTATATGCCAAAAGCTGAGGGTTTATTTACAATGCCTATTATGTTTACCTTTTTAGGATTACTTTTCATTATTATTCCAAGAGTTGATCCTAAGAAAGAAAATATTGAAAAATTTAGAAAATATTACGATGGATTTATTATTATTTTTTTCATATTTATGATTTCTACTTATATTAACGTAATTCTCTGGAATCTTGGAATCAAAATAAAACCCGATGTTATTATATTAATTGGTTTTGGAATTATGTTTTATTATTGTGGTATTCTTTGTGAAAATTCAAAAATGAATTGGTTTATAGGAATAAGAACGCCTTGGACTTTGAGTAGTGAATCAGTATGGGATAAAACTCATAAAATAGGTGGAAAGTTGTTTAAAATTGCTGGAATAGTTTCAATATTTGGAGTCTTCTTCCCAAAATATTTTGTATTTTTCGCAATTATTCCAATATCAGCTGTTGCAATTTTTACTATTGTTTACTCTTATGTTGAATATAAAAAAGAGACAAAATGATTTTTTATTTAATGTTATCAAATAAAAAATATAGTTATTCAAATCTAAACTTAAGCCACCCTAAAATTCATAATAAATTTAACTAAATGAATTTAGAGGTATCTATCAATTTATTTTGAAAATCTTTTACAAAATATTTTTTACCTCTTTTTAATAAAATATGATCTTCTTTCTCAAGCAGTTCTTTCTGTTTTTCCAATCCACCAGGGTATTTTTCGTTGAGCTCTCCATTGTTTTTAATTGTTCTCCAGTATGGTATAAAATCACCAGTCTCAACTGAAGCATTAGCAGATATTGTAATATAAATACCTGTTGTTAATGTACAACAAAATTTAGAACCGTATTTTTTTGCCAAAATTTCACATATCTGATTTAGTGTTATAAGCTCTCCTTTTGGAATTTTCTTCATAATTTCATAGACATCTATAGGTGGTGTGATAACAACACTATCTCCCCTTTTTGCTCCTAATTTTTCTAATGTTTTCCCACAGGGAAAAGTTGGTTCAAATGATAAAATTTTAGGATAATCTTTATCATTTTCTAATTTTTCTTTCCAGGTTTTCTTTTTATAACTCATAAGTGAATTATATAATTTTTATAGTGTGATTTAAAAATATTTTATCAGTTCATATAAAAGGATAGTTATTTCTCCGAATTCTTTTATTTTTAATTTTATAATTGGATTTAAACCTAATATTTTTATCTCAAATTTGAACTTCCTTTTGATTATTATCAAATCCTTATTTTAAAAATATGTAAAAATTAATTTATAATTTTTCTATGGACTATGAAATAGAAAAAGTTATAAAAAGCAATAGAAAAACATTTTGCATAGAGATAGATGATTATGGAAAAATTATTTTAAGGATTCCAAAGAATAGTTCTGATTTAGAAATAGAAAAATTTTTAAATAAACATAAAAATTGGATTTATAAAAAATTAAAAGTTATAGAAAAAAGAGAAATTGAATTATATCCTAAGAAATTTATTGAAGGCGAGATGTTTCTATTTTTAGGAAATTTCTACAAATTAAAGATAGTTAAAAATCAGAAAGAGAAGATTATGTTAAATAACAATGAAATGAATATCTCTGATAAATATAAAACTGATATAAGAAAGGTTATTATAGAATTTTATAAAAAGAAGGCTTTTGAAATAATATCAGATAGAGTTAATTTTTATTCCAAAAAATATGGTTATGATTATAACAAAATAAAAATAACTTCAGCAAATAAAAGATTTGGCTCATGCACAAATAAAGGAAATTTAAATTTCACTTTTAGATTGATAATGGCACCAATTGAGGTTATTGATTATGTTGTTGTTCATGAACTAACCCATCTTATAGATAAAACTCATAAAAAAAGTTTTTATAAAAAAGTTGAAAAAATTTTACCAGATTATAAGAAGAGAATTAAATGGTTGAATGATAACTCCTATTTATTAAAAATCTAAAAATTTCTAAAGATTAACAATAATTGCCCTGCTCCCAAAAATCTATAACAAAAATTATTTAACAATTTTAATTAATTAATGAATGAAAGGAGTAATAAAAAGATAAGAAAGAATAGATTTTCAATTGGAGAGATTATTAATATCTTAAAGGAAGTAATAAGAAAAAACTTCTAAAGATAGATAAGGATGTGATGAAAACAATAATAATATCTTTGAAGAGATATTTAGTTAAGGTGAGAATTGTAAAAGAACTATTTGGTATTCCTAAAAGTAGCTTTTATGAAATGTTGAAAGATAAAGAAGATAGCAATTTTTTATAATTAAATTGAGGTATCATTAAAAAAGATAAAGGATGGTGTAAAATTTTCATAAGGAGGTAGTAATGGAGAAGAATAAAGTATCTAATTATAGGTGGGTTGTACTCATAGTTTATATGTTTGTAGCAGCTCTTACACAGTTGTACTGGTTAAACTTTGCTGCAATAGATACATACCTCGAATCTTATTTAAACTTATCAGCAATGAAAGTTGGTTTTCTTACAACTGTGTTTCCACTTTTATTTGTTATTCTTTCAATACCTGCAGGGATAATAATTGATAAGAAAGGATATAAATTTGGAGTAGGAATAGGAACAATTTTTACAGGAGCTTTTGCGCTTGTGCGTTTGATAAATCCAACTTCTTATGCTGTTCTTTTAATTTCTCAAATAGGAATTTCTATTGGTCAACCTTTTGTTTTGAATGGCATCACCAAACTTGCTGTTACATGGTTTCCAAAAAATGAAGAGGCTACAGCTGTAGGTTTAGGTTCACTATCCCTATTCTTAGGTATGATAATAGGGCTTGGTGTAACACCTGCACTTGTTGAATCTTTAGGGTTCAAAACAATGCTCTTAATATATGGTATTATAGGAATTATAAGTATTCCAATTTTTTACATATTTACAAAAACAAAAACTACTGTTCTTGAAGAAAAAACAAATGAACAAGAAATTTCATACATAGATGGTATTAAAAAAATATACAGAATTAGAGATTTTATTCTACTTGGCATTGTAGCTTTTATAGGTATCGGAGTTTTTAATGGCCTACTCACATGGCTTGAAAAAATATTAAATGAAACCCACGGATTCTCAATGCAACAGGCAGGTAATATCTCCTCAATGTTAGTTTTTAGCGGTATGATAGGATGCATAATAATTCCAATGTTATCAGACAAATTTATGAAAAGAAAGCCATTTTTAATGATTGCATCTCTGGTTGGTATCGTAACAATCACTATTATGATATTTGCAAGAGGTTTCACAACTAACGCAATAAATGCTATTGTAATGGGATTTTTTGTTGTTTCTACACTCCCTATTATTCTTACAATGTCTGAAGAGATTGCAGGAGAAAAATTTGCTGGCATTGGAGCAGCCTTTTTACAACTTTTAGGAAATGGAGCTGCAGTTTTGATAGTTCCTATTATGGAAGCTCTTCATAGTGCAACAGGTAATTACACATTATCTCTTTCAATGCTTGTTGCATTATTTGGTGTTCTTTTTATAATCGTACTTTTTATGGGAGAAACTTACAAGAAGAAGGTGTAGTAATTTTTTTAACTTCATATTTTAGAAAAATTATAATATTTTACTTAAAAGCAAATTAGGAAAAAAAATTATTTTTGACAAAAAGGAGAATTGATTAAAAAATTAGCTGAGTTAATTTTATTTAAAATTTCTGGATAAAGAATTAATAAATCCATAAGGGGTTAATTAGAAAAAATTTAAAATAATTTTAAATGAAATATCGTTTTGAATAACTAAATAATTTAGTAAATTTTTATTAATTGATAATTTGTATAAAGCTCAAAGTTTTCAAAAAAATTTAAGCTATTTTATCTTTAATATAATCTAAAACTAAAAAGTGTGAAGTGGTGTATTGTTTGAAATAATATTTTCTACTTCTTCCCAACCTGTAAGATAGGCAAAGTTATAACGAGGAGGTAGAGCAAAAACATAATTTGAATTATGACCAAGTTCACTTGGAGGTATAGGAGCAGCTTGACCGAAATACTTTCCATCTTGAAGTAAATTCCACTCATCAATAGTAAAAACCATAATTGGAATATCTTGGTGTGGGTTAGTAGAAGTCCATTTTGGATGTCTTATAAAAATTTCTGGGCCCTCAACGGGAACCTCTTGACCTTTTGAATCATATGTAAAATATTTCCATTTTTCCTCTATTATAGAATAACCCCTCCATGATTTTGGAAGTTCAAAGATAAATCCATACTTGTTATTTCGATATTCAATAGTATCGCTTTTATTATTAGAAAAAATAATATAAGAAATAGATACAGCAGCAACAACTATTAAAAGACATAAAATTATCACTATAATATTCTTTTTCATAAAACCTCCTTAATATCATATAAAATGATTTTATAATTATAGTAAAATTTTACAATTTTTAAATATTCAAAATTTCAAATTTCAAAACTTGTGAAATCAAGTGGAAGGGTAGTCGAATATTTAGGATTTCAAATTTTTCTATATTTCAAAAAGTCGCATATAATTAAGCGAGAAATTCAATAAACAATTTTATTACTGAATTAAGAATTTTTTTAAACTCTGTAAAAATCAGTTAAATATTATATAATTTTTTATGATGAAAAAAATAGTTACTATTTTGATTATTTTTTTATTTTTCTTAATAACTTTTGGATTAAATCCAAAAGAGTCTATCAGTGAAGAAAATTTTGATATAACTTTTATTTTAAGAAATGTTGAAGGTGAAGAAACCTCAATAAAAAAGGGTAAAGGTAAGTTTATTAATTTCAAATATAATTTATCTGAAACTGATGGTAATTATAAATTAAATCTTTCTGGTAAGGGTGCAATAGAATTTATAGTTAATTTCGAAAATTATAAAGTTATTTTTCCAGAAAAAAGAGAAATATTTATTTCTCCAATAATTATTTTAAAAAATATCGATAATAATTATCTATTTTTTTCTGTTCCCTATGACAACCTATACTATTTTGAATTTTTTAGTGAGGAAAATAGGTCTTCAATTTCTTTTAACATCTACTTAAAAGGAAAGGAAAATATAATTTTCAACATAAGAAATGTTAACTCTTCGGAAGAGGCTTTTGATGAATATTTTAAAATATATAAAGAGAAAAATAGAGAGATAGATAATGGTGGATTATTAGTACCAAACATATCATTTTCAAGAATAAGAGAATTAGGTGTTAGTAATTTTAATATAAAATATAGAATTGTAGATCCAAAAGAGGATAATGCAGTAGATAGAATAAATGAAGCAAGTTTTTTTGGAATTGAAAATTTTGTTATCTTAAATCCTCTTAGTTTAAAATTTGAAAATTTATCTACTGATGATGTTGTTTCTAAATTATATTTTGATAAAGATATTCTTTCAAAATTAGATGGAATAGTTTTATTGACATCTGGAATTAAAGATAAAAATGACGAATTAATCAGCTATACAAAAAAGAGTGAGCCAACTTATAAATATGTCTCTAACGAACCTGTAATTGATTATAAAGAAAATTCATATGACACAATTTTTTTATTAAATCCGTCTCCTCAATATTTAAAAAATAAGGGAATCTCAGCTTATAATATTTTCTATAATAGATATATCAATTCATTGAATCTTTCAATCAAATATTATAATAATGAATCAGGATTAACAAGTGATAAAAGAAGTAGATATTCTGGCTATGCGCTTGATTTTTCCGATGTTATAGATACCTTTAATTATAATGAAGAGCACTTTGATGATTATCCAACTTCATATATAGATGGAAAAGAATGTCAATTTTATTTAGCATCTTTATATGACTTTCTTAAATATAGCGATGTAAATAATCTGATTTTATCAATCAATCCAAAATATTTTCAATTAACAATGAATTCAGATTTAATATATAAAGAAATTGATGACTTAGACGAAACTTCAAATTTTCCAATTGAAAGAGTCCTTGTTAGAAATAGACCAATATATTATTCTTATAAATTGAATGAGAATAAGATAAATGAAAAAAATTTAAAAAAGATTTTTGACTTTTCTCTATTTTATGGAATTTATCCAACTTTTTCTAATCCAGATAACGAACCATTCTCAATATGGAATAATAAAGATAAACTCAATGAGTTGATGCCTTTTATAAAATATTATGACATTATAAGCCAGATAGAAAAAAGGGGCTTTGTATCAGAAACATATAGTTCAATTTCTAATGGAAATTTATTGAGATTTGGCAATTATCCTGAAATTTTCTTTACTATTGATGGAGATGGCCTTTTAACAATAGATAAAACTTCTTTAAATATTGATGATAATTTTAAGATTGTTGACCTTTTAGAAAATAAAGAGCTTGAATACATAGTTGAAAACGGAGTAATCAAATTAAATATTTCTAATGAAAAAGTTATAAAAATTTCTTCAAAAGATAATCAAATACAAGAAAGTTCAATTGTAAATACAAAAAATATAAATTTTGATATAAATTTTTTATTACCTTTAATCTTAATTGCTTTATCAATAATAATTAACAAATATAAAATTTTTTTGAAAATCAATTTTAATTTCGTCATTACCGTTATATTTTTAATTTTATTGATAATAAAATTTTTTCTAAACATAACTTCTCCATATTTTCTTTTCCTGTCAATTGGAATAATTTCTCTTTTAACCTCTTTATATGAAACTGAACACAAAAAAAGATTTTTATTAAATTTTTCAATCATTTTCTTTATAATTTCATTTATCTATCATCTTTTAACTAAATCTGTACTTAATATTGTCCCACCTTTTTATCCATATTTTGATTTGTACTATTTTTTAATAATTTTCTATTTTTATCTTTTTATTTTTTACCATTTTAAATGGAAATTATCTTTTGATTTTTTTATTTTTCTAAGTTTTTTCATCTCTTTTTTCTTAACCAATTTGTTTACCACTCCTTTTTATTCCCCTCCTTATGATTTAAGTTTTTTAATAAACATTATTATTTTGATTTTTATTATTTCTATAATCTCTTTTAAAAATTATAAAAATTTCCTATTTTTTATGATTTTTATTTTAGGTTTTATCTTTTATATATTCTGGGACAAAATATACTATTTTCTTTTGCTGAGAAATATATTTATCAGTTATGACTTTTTAATATATTTTTTAACATTATTCTTGATTTATTACTTAGTAACAATATTTTCTAAAAAGAAATTTAAAACAAAACCTGATATGAGTCATTCTCTATTATTCTTATTATTAATATTAAATTCACTAATATTAAATTATATTCATTTGTATGTACCTAACAAGTTTTCATCTTTTTCTTCAATATCGAGAATAATTTTTTATATAATTATAATAATCTATGTTATTTATTTTAGTGAACTACTATTAACAAAAAAGGAGGAATAATGGCTAAAATTCTTATCAATGGGGATAACCTAACAATTGATGATATAATATCTGTTTCAAGATATAGAAAAAGTGTAGAACTCTCCCTTGAAGCAATAGACAAAATAGATGAATCAAGAGAAACTATAGAGGAATTATCTAAAAAGGATCTTCCAATTTATGGAATTAATACTGGTCTTGGAAAATTATGCAACATAAAAATTTCAAAAGATAATCTTAGTAAATTACAAGAAAATATTGTAAAATCTCATGATTTAACTTTAAAACCATTCCTCTCAAAAGATGCAGTAAGAGCAACATTGATTATAAGAGCAAATTCTCTTGCTAAAGGGTATTCTGGTGTAAGAAGAGAAGTTATAGAAAGAATGATTCTTTTTTTAAATGAAGATGTTGTTCCAATAATGCCACAGAAAGGTTCTCTTGGTGCTTCTGGAGATTTAATTCCTCTTGCCTCACTTGCATCATTTCTTGTTGGAAAAGGCAGAGGTATATATAAAGGTAAAGAAATGAAATCTATTGAAATTCATAATAAATTAGGAATTGAACCACTTAAACTGCTTGAAAAAGAGGCATTATCAATAATCAATGGAACATCATTCTCTCTTGCGCTTGCTACTCTATCTTTATATGATGCCAAAAATATTCTTAAGAATGCTTTAATATCTTCGAGTTTGAGTATGGAAGCACTCCTTGCTTTATCTGAACCTTTTAACACAAAAATCCATTTTGCAAAACCTCATACTTCTCAAGCCATAATAGCTTATGCAATAAATTCTCTTTTAGAAGGAAGCACATTGATTAACTCATTGAAAGATAAAACTCAAGATTCTTATGTGATAAGATGTATACCTCAAATTTATGGTTCAATTTACAATACATTAAAATTTGTTGAAAAGAATTTAACAATTGAGATAAATTCATCATCTGATAATCCTCTTGTATTTTCAGATGAAAAAATAGCTATCTCTGGTGGAAATTTTCATGGTTCTTATATTTCAACTAACTGTGATTTTTTATCAATTGAGTTAACAATTTTAAGTAATAATATTGAAAGAAGGCTGAATAGGTTAATGAATCCAACTCTTTCAAATGGATTACCACCCTTTTTAATTGAAAATAGTGGACTAAATACTGGCTTGATGCTCTTACAATACCTTGCATCTTCGCTTGTCAGTGAAAATAGAACTCTATCTTATCCAGCATCTGTAACTTCATCACCTGTTTCTAATGACCAAGAGGATGATGTGAGTATGTCAGGAACAGCAAGTAGAAAGTTAAGACAAATAGTTGATAATCTTTTTACTGTTATATCAGTTGAAATGATTTCAGCGGTTCAGGCTTTAAATTTCAGAAAAGGTAAACTTGGAAGAGGAACTCAACTTGCTTATAATGTCATTAAAGATATTTTTCCTGGAATAAATAAAGATGAAAATTTAACACCATATGTAGAGAAGGCAAAAGAGATTGTAACTGATGGAAGTATAATAAAAGAGGTAGAAAAAGAGATTGGCGAACTCTTTTAGTTGGATTGGAATTGATGAATCTGGTAAAGGTGATTTTTTTGGTTATCTAATAGTTGCTGGTGTCGTTGTTGACAATGAAAAAATAGAAATTTTAAAAGAGATTAATGTAAGAGATTCAAAAAAAATTTCAGACAATAGAGTTATTTATCTATCAAAAGTAATAAAACAAAACTTTACAACCTCTGTTGTCAGCATATCTCCAAAAAAGTTTAACACTCTTTATAAAAAATTTAAAAATATAAATAAAATTCTTGCATGGGGTCACTCAAGAATAATAAAAAATTTATTGAATGCAGAAAATGTTGACAGAATAGTAATTGATAAATTTACTACAAAAAAGTATATTGAAAATTTTTTAACAGAAGAGGAGAAAAATATTGAAAAAATTGAGATAATAAAAGGCGAGAGAGATATTGGTGTTGCTGCTGCTTCAATTGTTGCAAGAGCAGGTTTTTTATTATCTTTAAAAAAATTGAGTGAAACCTGGCAATTTGAATTCCCAAAAGGAGCAAGTGATATAGTGGATAAAGCAGGTATAGAATTTGTAAAAAAATATGGAATTGAGAATCTAACGAATGTATCAAAAATAAATTTTAAGAATTTTAAGAGAATTGAAGAAGATTTATATAAATTATCAATTAATTTTTAAGGAATTACTGAAAAATTTCTATTTTGTCATTCTAACCTCACGAAAGTGGCGGAAACAGGGAATCTATCCATTCTATTTTGTTATTCCCGTTTAAACGGGAATCCAGTATTTTCATCGATAATATAGATACCTGCTTCCGCAGGAACGACATTATGAATGATTTTTTCAGAGATTTTTTTAAGGAGAGGTAAGATGTTTGATAAAAAGGAGTTTGTATCTATTTGCTCAAATCTTTATCAAAAACAACTAATAGGTGGTTATGGAGGTAATATCTCTGTAAGAGATAATGATCTTTTATTAATAACCCCTACTGGTGTAAATAAGGGAATTTTAAAAGAAGAGGATCTATTGATTGTAGATTTTAATGGAAAAGTTGTTGAAGGAAAAGGTGAGCCATCATCAGAAATTTTAATGCATTTTGAAACATACAAAAAAAGAGAGGATATTAAAGCAATCATACATTCTCACCCCCCATTTTGTGTCTCTCTATCTTTAAGTGGAACTAAACTGCCGGATAATATTTTACCTGAAACAACAATTCATTTAGGAACAATTGCTTTTGTTCCATATATTCCACCCGGGACTATGGAACTTGCAAAAGGAGTTAGTAATGGATTTGAGGGAGGAGATGCTGTTATTATGGGTAATCACGGAGTTACAGTTGTAGGAAAAAATCTGTTGGATGCGTATAATAAAATTGAGTTGGTTGAAGAGACAGCGAAAGCATACATTTTCTCTAAGATTATAGGAAAAACCAATCTTTTACCTGAAATTGATTCAAAAGTTTTATTAGATATGTATAAAAAAATGAGATGAATCTATTTTTTGGATTTCTCCCATAATTTATCAAGTTCATAAATATTTAATTTTTCTAAATCTATATTTTCTTTTTTCGCTTCTTTTTTCATTTTATCAACTCTTTTTTTAAATTTCATATAACTTTTATTCAATGCATCTGTCAAATCAAGGTTAAGAAATCTTGATAAATTGACAATAGTTATTAATATATCTCCAAATTCCTCTTCGATTTTTTTATTTTCATTCTGTTTTAAAGCATCTTCCAACTCTTTTATCTCTTCTTTCAATTTTTCCAATACACCTGACACATCATTCCAATCAAAACCATATTTCTCTTTCAAAAAAATCTGGTATTTTATAATTTCATCAATCAAATCGAGTTCTTTTTCAGTTCTTCCCATCTATCTTCTACCTCTTCAGCAGTTTTTATAATTTCATCTTTAAAAACATGAGGGTGTCTTTTGACTAATTTTTCTATTACTCTATTTAAAATATCGTTAACCTTAAACTCATTATTCTCTTCACCAATAATTATAAGTAACATAATTTCAAGAAGCACATCTCCAAGCTCTTCAACAGTATTATCAATATCATTTTTTTTGATTGCTTCTTTAAGTTCATTGAACTCTTCTTCAAAATATTTCAAAAGTGATTCTTTTGTCTGTTTCCTATCCCATGGACACTCTTTCCTTAAAGTTTCAACTGTTTTGTGGAATATATAGAAAATTTCATCTTCAGGATAATAAAAATCTCTCAAAATATCAGAAATTTCATAAATAAATTTCTCTTGCTTCAAAGATTCTAAATTATAGTTTCTAATATTTTTAACCAAATCAATACTCTCTTTTGGACTTTTACCTTTTGAGATAAAAAAAATTGCAAGCATTGTTCCAGTTCTTCCGATTCCAGCATCACAATGAATAAGTGTTGGAATTTCCCATTTCTCCATTAAGTTCATCCAAGTTAAAAATTTTTTTACATCACTATATTTAGGAATATCAAAATCTTTTATTGGAAGATACAAATTTCTGAATTTATATTTTTTTAACAAACTATCATCTATTTTTTTCTCAGATAATGTTACTATTGAATCTATTCCTTGATCTTTCAAAAATTTTAATTTTTCCTCATTATCTGGATATTCTGACGCTGCAATAAATTTATCAACTACCCAAGAAAAGTTATCAAAAGGATTAATCATAACTTAATTATATCATTATGATATAATTATTCAGTATACATTTATTCAAGGAGGAGCCAATGTTTAAGATAACTTACAAAGAAGAGATATGTCCTACTATTTTTGCTATGAAATTTTCTGCCCCATTTGTTGCAAGGAATGCAAAACCAGGGCAATTTTTTATTTTAAGAGTATATGAAAAAGGAGAAAGGATACCGTTAACAATAGCAGATTATGAAAAAGATGAAATCACTGCTATTTTCCAAACAGTTGGTTTAACAACCTATCTTCTATCATATAAAGATGTTGGTGAATATGTGAGCGATATAGTAGGACCATTAGGAACACCATCTGAAATAAAAAAATATGATGGAAGTGTAGTTATAATAGGGGGAGGAGTTGGCATTGCTCCAATTTATCCAATTGTTAGAGAGTTTAAAAAATTAGGAAATAAAGTTATAACAATTCTTGGAGCAAGAAGTAAAAATTTACTTTTTTGGGAAGAAAGATTTAAAAACATTGCTGATGAAGTTTTAATAACAACTGACGATGGTTCTTATAGTATGAAGGGATTTGTAACAGATGCTCTAAAAATTTTAATAGATAGAGGAGAAAAAATTTCTCAAGTTACCGCTATTGGCCCTCCAATAATGATGAGAAATGTATGCAACCTCACCAAACCATACAATATTAAAACAATTGTCAGTTTAAACTCAATAATGGTTGATGGTACTGGAATGTGTGGTGTTTGTAGAGTTGAGGTTGGAAATGAAACAAAATTGACCTGTCAAGATGGTCCAGAATTTGATGGACATTTGGTTAATTTTGAACTTCTTTTTGAAAGATTAAAAATGTACCAAGCTGAAGAGAAAATGATAATGAATTATCTTGAAGAGAAAAGGAGGATTTTAAATGCCAATTAATCCAAAAAAAACACAAATGAAAGAGCAAGAACCAGAAGAAAGAATTAAAAATTTTGATGAAGTTCCATTTGGATATAGTGAAGAAGATGCAGTTATAGAGGCAGAAAGATGTTTACAATGTAAAATTCCAAAATGTGTTGAAGGATGTCCAGTTAATGTAAATATTCCAGGGTTCATTAAAGCAATAAAAGAGAAAGATTTTGATAGTGCTATAAGAATTATGAAAAATACAAATTCACTTCCTGCTATAACAGGGAGAGTATGTCCACAAGAGGATCAATGTGAAGCAAAATGTGTTCTTGGGAAAAAATTTGAACCAGTTGCAATTGGAAGGCTTGAAAGATTCATTGCAGATTGGGATGCAAATAGGGGCATGGTATTACCAGAAATAAATGATAAAAATGGATTAAAAGTAGCAATTGTTGGAGCAGGACCAGCAAGTTTAACCTGTGCTGCAGATTTAGCAAAAATGGGTTATCAAGTCACAATTTTTGAATCTTTACATTCACCTGGTGGTGTTTTAATTTATGGAATTCCTGAATTTAGATTGCCTAAAGCAATTGTGAAAAGAGAGGTTGAATATCTATCTAAACTTGGAGTTGAAATAAAATGTAACATTGTTGTTGGAAGAACTTTTTCATTGAATGATCTTTTTGATAAAGGTTATTCAGCAATATTTTTGGGAACAGGAGCAGGGGCCCCTCAATTTATGAATATCCCCGGAGAAAACCTTCTTGGAATTCTTTCAGCAAATGAATATTTAACAAGAATAAACTTAATGAAAGCATATAAATTTCCTGAATATGATACTCCAGTTAAAAAAGGTGGAACTGTAGCTGTAATTGGTGCAGGAAATGTTGCAATGGATTCAGCAAGAAGTGCTTTAAGACTCGGTGCAAAAAGAGTTTTAATTGTTTATAGGAGAAGTGAAAATGAGATGCCAGCAAGAATTGAAGAGTATCATCATGCTGTTGAAGAAGGAGTAGAATTTTTATGGTTAACAAATCCAACAAGCTATTTTGGAGATGATGAAGGATGGGTAAAGGAGATGGAGGTTATAAAAAATGAACTTGGTGAACCAGATGAATCTGGAAGAAGAAGACCAGTTCCGATTAAAGGAAGTGAATATAGAATTGAAGTTGATAATGTAATTGTTGCTATAGGAACTGTGCCAAACCCTCTTATAGCAAGAACCAGTGGTTTAAAAACTGGAAAACATGGAATTGTTATTGCTGATGAAAATGGGAGAACCAGTTTACCTGGAGTATGGGCTGGTGGTGATATTGTTACAGGAGCAGCAACAGTTATTTTAGCAATGGGTGCTGGAAAAAAAGCAGCATTTGATATTGATAAATATTTAAAAGAAAAATATATTCTGAAAAAAGAAATTTCCTGGTCTATTTAATTATGAGACAAAGGTGCCTGACACCAAAGTCTCATAATTTTAGAAAAATGAGACAAAGGTGCCTGACACCAAAGTCTCGATTTGGAGGTTTCATTGGATAATATAAGAGAAGCTTTACTTTATGAAAAAATTGAAAAAAATAGAGTAAGGTGTAATTTATGTTTTAAAAAATGTATTATAAAAGAGAACGAGCACGGCTTTTGTGGTGTAAGAAAAAATATTGATGGGAAATTATACACAGAAATTTATGGTTTAGCATCATCAGTTGCAATGGATCCTATTGAAAAAAAACCTCTCTTTCATTTTTTCCCGGGTTCAAAGGTTTTATCTTTAGGAACATGGGGTTGTAATTTAAGATGTGCACATTGTCAAAATTGGGAAATATCTTATGAAAAATATTCAGATAAAATAATTGATAACAGTAATTTTTTATCACCAGAATCTTTGATTGATCTTGCAAAAAAATATAACTCTAAAGGGATTGCTTTTACCTATAACGAACCAACAATTTGGTTTGAATACACACTTGATGTCTTTAAAATTGCTAAAAGTATTGGTTTATATACAGTTTATGTTACAAATGGAACTATAACTTCTGAAGGGCTTCATATGATATCTCCTTATCTTGATGCTTTTAGAGTTGATATTAAAGCATTTTATGAAAATAGTTTTAAAAAGATAACTGGAGTAAAAAATATTAATTCTATTTTAGAAAGAACTATAGAAGCAAAGAGAATCGGTATGCATATCGAGGTAGTAACGAATGTTATTCCAACCGTAAATGATTCAAGAAAAGAGATGGACGAACTTTCTAAATGGATTTTTGAAAATCTTGGCTTAAAAACTCCATGGCATGTAACCAGATTTTATCCATACCAACAATTTTCTTACATAGAACCAACACCTATAAAAACTTTGGAAATAATCAGGGATATTGGAGAAAGTAATGGACTGAAATTTATCTATGTTGGTAATGTTTTTGGACATCCTTATGAAAATACCTATTGTCCAAATTGTAAAAGTTTAGTTATAAAAAGAGAGGGGTATAATATAAAAGAATATAATATAATAAATAGAAGGTGTAAATTTTGTGGAGAAGATTTAAATATAGTAGATTAATCATATTTTTTTTAACTTTAATTCTTATTTTTTCCACTTCCTGTAAAAATAATTTATACACAACGAAAGGTTTATATATGGGTACTTTTCTTATTGTCTCGATTGATAATGAACATAAAAATGTGATAAATAAAATAAATGAAGAGATTATTAGAATAGAAGAAAAATTTTCAAGATTCAAAGAAGAATCACTTGTTTATAAAATAAACAATGAAAAAGGTAGCTGGATTGATGTTGATGATGAATTTTTATATGTCCTTAAAACGTCACTATATTTAAATAAAATATCAAATGGTGCTTTCAATCCATTGATAGGAGATATTGTTAATGAATATGGTTTCTATGATGGAAATTATAAAGTACCAGATGAAAATACCTTGAAAGGTTTATTGAAAAATATAGATATTAAAAATATTGAAATTGATGAAAAAAATAAAAAAATAAAAATTGAAAATGGTTCACTTGATTTTGGTGGAATAGTTAAAGGTTATGCAGTTGATAAGATAAGAGAAATTTTAATAGAAAACAGTGTTAAGGAGTCAGTAATAAATTTAGGAGGAAATATTTTAGTTTGGGGTGATAGGAAATTTAAAATTGGCGTTAAAAATCCAAGAGGAGATGGAATAATATATACATTTGAACTGAATGGAAATAGTACAGTATCAACATCTGGTGATTATGAAAATTTTTTTATAAAAGATAACAAAAGGTATCACCATATAATTAATCCTGAAAATGGAAAACCTGCTGAAAGTGGTCTTATTGAAGTTAGTATTGTTAGTGAATCTGGAATTATTGGAGATGGTTTGTCCACAACTTTATTTATTTTAGGAAAAGAAAAAGGTAAAGAGCTTATAAAAAATAATTTTCCAAATACAACTGTTTTATTTGTTGATGAGGAATTGAATATGGAACTTATTAAATGAAGAAATATGATAAAATATTATTACTTTCTTTAATTCCATTTTTTATTTTTTCAATTTTTTATTTCAACATCAATAGTGATAAAAAATATCTCACTATAATAAATAGAGAAGGAGAAAAAAATTATTCTTTATTAGAAAATAAGATAGTTAATGTTAAAGGTGATTTAGGGGATTTAAAAGTTGAAATAAATAATGGTAAAGCAAGAGTAATAGAATCAAATTGTAAAGAAAAATTATGTATTAAAAGAGGATGGATATCAATAATAGGAGAATATTCTGCCTGTCTTCCAAACGATGTTTTTATTATAATTAATGGAAGGAGTGAAATTGACGGAATATCAGAATAAAATTAGAAATTTAATAATACTATCTGTTCTTCTTGCTGCTGGTGTTGCTTTAAATTTAATAGAACCTCCATTTTTATATTTTATAGCTCCAGGAGTAAAAATTGGTGTAGCAAATATCGCAACACTCTTTTCTCTCTACTATTTTGGGCCACCTTCCTCTTTATTACTTGGATTTCTAAGACCTATTGTCGCTTCATTAATTAAGGGAAATTTTTTAACTCTTGAGTTTATTTTATCGTTTGTAGGATCAATTTTTTCATCAATATTTATGATTATATTTTATAAAATCGGGAAAAATAAAATATCAACAATTGGAGTTAGCATTATAGGTGGTATTATGAATAATTTTGCCCAATTCATAGTTGTTTATATTATAACAAACAATGTTTACCTTTTTTTATATCTACCTATATTGATTGTTTCTGGTGGGTTAGCTGGATTTGCAATAGGGTTTGTTACTAATCTACTATTAAAAAGGATAAAAGAGTATGAAAATGAAAAGCGTAAATCTCCCTGGTAGAATAACTCTCTCTTCTAATTCAAAAAGAAGATATGAAATTTTAAGCAAATTTTTTATTGTTGATAAAATAGTGCCAGAAATAGAAGAGATAAATTCATCTGATTTTGAAAAAATGGTGATTGAAAATTCTAAAAGAAAGGTTCTTTATGCTATTGATAAAAATCCAATTTTCCCTGTTGTCTCAGGAGATACAGTAGTAATTTTTAAAGATAAAATTTTTGGTAAACCAAAAAACATAGAAGATGCTTTTTATATGCTAAAAGCCTTATCAAACAATTGGCATTTAGTTTATACGGGGTTTTATTTTACTCTTCAGAACAAAAAAAGTTATGAAGGTATATCCATTGCAAAAGTCAAATTTAAAGATTTAAATGATGAAATGATTGAAAATTATATTAAAACAGATGAACCTATAGATAAAGCTGGTTCTTATGCTATTCAAGGAGCTGGAGGTTTTCTAATAGAAAAATTTGAAGGTTGTTATTATACCATTGTTGGGTTTCCTGTGGTAAAATTTATTAAGAAATTAAAGGAGGCTATTCTTGAGAATTCCTAAAAATGCAGTTAATTTTAAAGGAACCAAAGATGGCATTATTGCTTTAATTGATCTTTCCTATTCTTTTAATACTGTTATAAAAGCAATAGAAAAGAAAATTTCAGAAAGAGAGGATTTCTTTAGAGGAGGAACAATTAAATTTTTACCAACAATTGGTACTTTAACTGATATAGAAAAAAGTGAAATTGAAAACCTTTTACAAAACAAATTTAATATAAATAGTGAATTTATTATGAAAGAAGATTTCGAAAAAAGAAAGATTGGCGAAGAAAAGAGGATAAGTGAAAAAGAATTTTTAATTGTTAGAAAGATATTAAGGTCTGGCCAGTCAATAGAGTTTCATGGAAATGTTATTTTGATAGGAGATGTTAATGAAGGTGCCGAAATTAAAGTTGGTGGAAGCCTTTTTGTTTTTGGAATTTTAAGAGGAAGCGTTACAGCAGGTTTAGAAACGAGAAAAGATGCAATTGTTGTTGCTACAAATCTTAAACCTGAAAGATTACAAATTGGTGATTACATATTGAATGAAGACATATCAAAAAGAAAAAGAGAGACAGTATCAGTTGCTCTTGTTGAAAATGAAAATATAGTAATCTATCCGTATAAAAGTATGTTTAAATTGTGAAAAAGTTTTTAATAATTTTCATTTTTTCTATATTATTATTTAATTCTTGTTTAACAAATAAAGGAACATTATCCATTGATTCATACCCACAAAATTGTGAAGTTTATTTGAATGGTGAGTATGTTGGTGTAACACCATTAGAAAAGTCAGTAAAAATCGGAAAATATACCTTAGAAGTAAAAAAAGAGGGATATGAGGATTACAAAAAAGAGGTAACAATTGAAAGAGGCAAAGAAACAGTTATAATAGCAAATCTTGAAATAAGTACAGGTTCACTGATTGTTAAAACAGATCCAGATGGAGCGACTGTTTTTGTTGATGGGAAAAATTATGGTCTAACTCCTATTGAAATAAAAGATCTTGAAATAGGAGAGCATGAAATAGTCATCAGTAAGGAGGGTTATGCCCAAATTATAAAAAAAATAGATATCAGGAAAGAAACTGTCACGATAGAAGAGATTTTAATAGAAGCTATAAGTGAAATTTTTATAAACACAAATCCAAAGGGAGCAAAAGTTATCATAAATGGTAAAGAGATGGGAGTTACACCTTTAACACTAAAAGATATAAATCCAGGAAGATATATTATAACTTTTAAAGCCATAGGTTATGAAGAGATGACTAAATCAATAGAAGTTAAAGAAGGATTGAATGCTTTTAATTTTGAAATGATACAACTTAATCACGCTTTAATAGTTGAATCTGAACCTACAGGGGCAAAAATTTATCTTGACGATGTTTTTAAAGGAACAACTCCTATTGAAATTAAAAATTTAACACCAGAAAAAAAATATAGATTGAAAGTCGAAGTTGAAGGTTATCTTCCTTTTCTAACTGAAGTTACAATGCCAAAAGATGGATCGATATTTTTGCCAGTTATTAAATTGGTTAAGATTGGAGGATGAATGGAAATACAAAAATTGGTTGTAGGTTTTGTTAAAACAAATTGTTATCTTGTTTATGAAAATAATTATGGAGTGATTATAGATCCTGGTGGAGATTGTGATTTTATTTTAAGTAAAATTAAGGAGTTAGATTCTGTAAATTTTCTTTACATTATAAATACTCATGGTCATTTTGATCACACTTATTGTGATAAATCATTGAAAGAATCATTAAACTTAAAAATTCTGATTCATAGGAAGGATTCTTTCTTTTTAAACTCAAATTCCATTAATAAAATTATTGAACCAAGTTATAATGAAGTTGAGCCAGATATCTTGTTAGAAGATAATGATTTTATTGATGTAAATTCTTTCAAATTAAAAGTTTTTCATTCTGAAGGTCATACTCCTGGAAGTGTAATGTTAATTACAGAAAATGAAATTTTTTCTGGAGACACAATTTTTAAAAATTCAATAGGGAGAACAGATTTAGAATATGGAAATAGTAAAAAAATGAAGGAGACCATAATTAAAATTTTAGATTATTTTAAAAAAGATTATACAATATATCCAGGTCATGGTGATATAACAACTCTAAATTATGAAAAGAGAAATCTATATCGTTTTCTTGATTTACTTTAATATTATTATAATCTTAAATTATGAATGATTTTTTCGAAATAGTGTTAAGATTATTAATATCAATAGTATTAGGAGCATTAATTGGTATTGAAAGAGAAAGAAGAAATAGACCTGCTGGGTTAAGAACACATATAATTGTTTCTCTTGGTTCCGCTCTTTTTACTATAACTTCAATTCAATTTTCAGAAATGTATGGAAATGTTGACCCCTCAAGAGTTGCAGCAGGTATTGTAACAGGAATAGGATTTCTTGGTGCTGGTACAATTATGAGAGAAGGTTTAACTGTAAAAGGTTTGACAACAGCAGCAACAATATGGGTCTCTTCTGCAATAGGTTTGTCCTGTGGTATGGGTTTATATTTACCTGCAACAATAACAGCGGTTTCAACATTTTTAATTTTAATTCTTTTGAGAAATTTTGAGGTTGAAAGATTTGGTAAGATTGAAGGTATCAAAAAAATATTTAATGTAAAAGTTACTGATAAGCCTGGTCAACTTGGGAAAATAGCAACAATCTTTGGAAAATATGGAATTCATATAAAGAATGTAAAATTTGATAGAGAGGAAAATTTTTTAAATATTGAGTTTGTTGTTGATGTTCCTTTAAATGTTGAAATTAATGATGTTTGTAATGAAATGTCAAAAGAGGAATTTGTCATAGAAGTATCAACTGAATGAAAAGAAGTTATGCAGATTTACCTCTTCATAGAGGTAAGGCTCCAAAATGGCTATTCGATAGAATGGTAAAACTTGCAAGAGAGATTTCTCTTTCAATAATTTACATTTTTGGGGAAGAGGAGTTTTTAAATAGAATTTCAGATCCATTTTGGTTTCAAGCATTTGGGTGTGTTCTTGGTTTTGATTGGCACTCCTCTGGTGTTACAACTACAGTAACAGGTGCGTTAAAAGAAGGTTTAAAGGATGAAGAAAAAAATATAGGGATATTTTTTGCTGGTGGAAAAGGTAAAAGAGCAATAAACACACCAAATGATATTGAGAGTTGGATTGAAAATGGAATCATAGATTTTAACTTAGGAGAAAGTTTAAAAAGATATTCTCGTCTTACAGCAAAAGTTGACACAGTTGGACTTCAAGATGGTTTTTCAATCTATCACCACTTTTTTATATATTCTAAAAATGGCATATGGGCAGTAATTGAGCAAGGAATGAATGAAAAAATGAAACTTGCAAGAAGGTATCACTGGTTTTCAAAAGAACTCAAAAGTTTTGTTAGTGATCCACATAAAGGTATAGCATCTGAAATAAAAATAAATCCTCTTAATCTTGTAGATTCAAAAATTGGAAAAACAAGATCTGATATATTGTTAGTTTCAAAAGAGATAAAAAATGAAGAGGCATTAAAAGTTTTGGATGATAGAAAACTAAAGATGAATTTTCATCACCCAATCTTTAATGAAGATTATGATGAAAAAAGATTAAATAATTTAATGAGTAAAATAAAAGATTATAAACCAAAAAATTTTGAGGAACTAATTTTAACAGAGGGGTTTGGTGAAAAATCTATGAGAGCACTTGCCCTAATATCAAATCTAATTTTTGGATCAGAACTCTCATTTAAAGATCCTGTTACATTCTCTTTTGCGCATGGAGGAAAAGATGGTTACCCTTATCCAGTTGATAAAAAGACATATGACAAGTCTATTGAAATTTTAAAATATGCAGTTGAAAAAGCTAAAATCAAAGATTTAGACAAATTAAAAATTTTAAATACACTTTCCAATTTTTAATACATAACACATCTTATCACTTCTTAGGCTCACCGAGTGCTTTACTTTTCTTATATGCTTCAATTACTCCACTCATAATAGAATATTTTAATCTGTTTTCTTCAAATTTATAAAGTGCCTCGCTTGTTGTTCCACCGGGTGAAGTTACAGAATGAATAAGTTTATTGGCTTCCTCTTTTGTATTTTTTTTCAAAAGTATTGAACCTAAGATTGTCTGAACTGATAGCTTTTCAGATATATCTCTTGATAATCCAAGATAAACTCCTGCATCAATTAATGCATTTAAAAAGTAAAAAACATAAGCTGGCCCTGATCCACTTATTGATGTTCCAATATCTATATAATCTTCCTTAGATACATAAACCTCTTCACCAAATGAAGATACTATTTTTTTAACAAATTCTCTCTCTTCATTGTTTAAACCGATATCTGTCCAAATTGTTATAGCTTCTCCAATTTGAGCATTAATGTTTGGCATTGTTCTAACAATTTTTTTTACATTAAACGAATCAAGAAGATTCTGAATTTTTATACCAGCCATTATTGATAATAAAATTTTTTCATTAAAACTGTTTTCTTTAAGTTCTTCTGATAAATCTTTCAAATTTTGTGGTTTAACAGCAGATATAATAACATCTCCAAAATTTAGTGCATCTATATTTTTATTTGAACCATTAACTTCATACTTTTCTTTTATATAATTTAATCTATCATTGAATACCTCTGATACAAAAATTTCATTCTTATTAAACCCTTTACTTATTAATCCAGATAAAATCGCTTCTCCCATTTTTCCAGCACCAAAAAATGCTATCTTCATTTTTTAAATCCTCCTTATTAAAAAATTATTCAATATAAGTTTATCACAAAGTTATATTTTAATATAATTCTTATCTATTTTTGATGATATAATTTTATATAGGTGAATTATGGAAAAAAGTTATGGAAAAGAAGAGATATTAAGAATTAATAATTTATATGTTGAGGTTGATAACAAAGAGATATTAAAAGGAATAAATCTTTTAATAAAAGAGGGAGAGGTTATTTCAATTTTTGGTCCAAATGGAAGCGGTAAAACTACTCTCATTTTAACTATACTTGGCTATAGTGGATATAAAATAAAAAGTGGTGAGATAATATTCAAAAATATTTTATTAAATGATCTTCCAATTTATGAGAGAGTTAATTATGGAATTGGAGTTCTTTTTCAAAAACCTCCATCTATTAAAGGTGTGCAGTTTAAAAAATTGCTTGAAATAATTTCTAAAAATAAAGGATACCTTGATTATATAAAAATTTTAAAACTTGATGAACTTTTGGATAGAGATATAAATTTAGGATTTTCAGGTGGTGAATTAAAAAGGTCAGAACTAATTCAACTATTAGCACAAAACCCTGATTTTATGATATTCGATGAACCTGAATCTGGCGTTGATCTTGAAAATATTAAAATTATAGGAAAAGTTATGAATAAACTTCTTGACAAAGATTTATCAATTTCGAATAGAAAAAAATCTGGAATTATTATTACCCATACAGGAGGAATTCTTGATTTTGTTGAGGTTGACAAAGGATATGTACTATTTGATGGAAAAATTATATGTGAAGGTAACCCTAATGAAATTTTAAGAAACATTAAGGAGAATGGATTTAAAGAGTGTGAAAAATGCGTGAAATAAATAAAGATTTATCATTATCAGAAAAAGAGGTTGAAAAACTTCTTAATGTTGGAGTTGATATTGAAGAAAAAAATAGGGCTGGGACATTTTTATATGTTGATAAAAATATTTTAGAGGTTAGTTACAAACAAGAGGGTATAGAGATACAACCTTTAAATGAGGCATTGAAAAATTATCCCTATTTAAATGATTATCTATTTAAAATTGTTGATAAAAATAAAGATGCATATACAAGATTAATATATAAAAAAGGAGAAAATAATGGCTTTTTTATTCACTCCCTTCCAAATGTTAAATCTAAATTTCCTGTTCAAACCTGTTTTTTAATAAAACAATCTGGTTTTTCACAACTTGTTCATAATATAGTGATTGCTGAAGAGAATTCAGAACTCAATCTTATCAATGGATGTGCAGCTGCAACATATTCAAATAGTGGTTCACATATAGCAATAACAGAATTCTATATTAAAAAAGGTGCAAAAGTTTCTTTTACTATGATTCATGATTGGGCACCAAATGTCGTTGTAAGACCAAGAAGTGCAGCAGTAGTTGATGAAGATGGAGTTTTCATTTCTAACTATGTATCACTTAAAACAGTAAAAAGTGTCCAAAGTGCACCAGAGGTTTTGCTTTATGGAAAAAGAGCAAAAGCAAAACTATACTCAATTTTACTTGCAGATAAATTATCAAAACTTGATATAGGTGGAAAAATATCTCTTAAAGGTGATGATAGTAGCGGAGAGATAGTGAGCAGAGTTATAAGTGATGGTGGTAAAGTAATATCAAAAGGAACATTGATAGGTACAGGAAAAAATATTAAAGC
>JAKPCM010000103.1 GCA_029553255.1 Caldisericota bacterium
ATAATATTATATTCAAAGGAATTAACATTGTTGGCCATGGTATCTGACCTAAAGCTACAATCAAACTGGTTTTTGGATCAAGAAATTGAAGAGATAAAACAGTAGCAATTGAAATATTGTTGAAGGTCTTTGAATTTGAGATTGCAATTCTATCTGGTAGGTCCAAGAAAAATGGAAAAAAGAAATTAAAGATTTGAAATAAAAGAAAAACAGAATAAAGAATTAAAATATACTTTATAACTTCTAAAGGATTTTCTCTTATATAAATTGAATTTAATGAAACTATTGAAGATGTCAAAAGCATCACAAGAATTAAAGTTATGATTTTACTATTATTACTAAAAAAATTTGTTGTTTTTTTAAAAAACTTTTTAAAAGGAATAGCTATTAAAAGAGGTACAAAAATTAATCTAAGAATTGTTATGAAAACTTGTAAATAATCAAGTTTTACAACCTTTCTAAAGAATAAAAAGAAAAACAATGGAATTAAAAATGGAGCTAAAATGTGCGTTATTATTGTTAACAAAACAGCTAAAAGCGTATTCCCATTTGATAAATCTGTCATGGCAGAAGCAGCAACACCAGTTGGAACAAGAGCAAGCAACATAATTGCACTAAGTGTTATATAATCGAAATTAAAACTTTTATATATCAAATAGATTAAGATTGGAGTCAGAAAAGAATTTATAAAAATTATGTAAATTATTAAAATAGGTTTTTTCAAATAAATTTTGATAGAGTTAAAATCAACTTTTAAAAATGTGATAAACAAAATAAACATCAATAAATAAGTAATATAGTTTGTGAAAAATTTTAAAAAAGGAAATAAAATGCCTAATATAACTGATAAAATTAAAAAGTAAGAACTATTATTTTCAATTAATTTTTTCATCTACACTTCAATTTTCAAAGTATGATCTTCTATAACTCTCCTCTTCCATGCACCTTTTAAGAAAAATAATATTGCTACTAACATAGTTATAAAGTTACTTATTGTCATACCAATCCAAACACCCGTAGAATTCATCTTCAAAACAAAACCAAATATATAACTTAATGGAACTCTCAAACCCCATAATCTTATGAAAGATATTATCATATTTGGAGTGTTATTACCTGAAGCGTGAAAAGCTGACATAATGCCTCTTATCACTCCAAATGTTGGTATTGCAGGTGCAAAATATAGTATAAATTTGGCACCCTCGTTAATTATATCCATCTCATTTGGAATAAAAAGTGAAACTAAAGTTTTTCTAAATATGACAATAATAGTTGTTTCTATACAAAGAAGGAAAAACATAAAGGCCATCCCTCTATAGGCTGAATGAGTTGCTCTATCTTCCTTCTTAGCACCAAGTGATTGTCCAATAATTGTAGTAAGTCCTTCACCAAGTCCATCAACTGTAACATTTGAAAATGATAATATTCTATCTCCAATACCATATGCTGCAATCGCGACTCTTGCATTATCTAATCTTCCAATAATTCCTGTTAAAACAACAAAACCAAAAGCCTCTGCACTGTTACCAATTGCGGCTGGTAAACCAATTTTAAATATCTTTTTAATCCAGTTTATTTCAGGTTTGAGATATTTTGTTCTTACATGTATTCCCTTTTTCCCACTTGTAAGAAAATAAATAGCAAACATTGAGGCAATAAACATTGAAAAAATTGTAGCTACTGCGGCTCCAATGATTCCCATTTTTGGAAATGGACCTATACCAAAAATAAGAAGTGGGTCGAGGAAAATATTTATAATATTTGTAAAAATAGTTACATACATTGGTGTTAAAGTATCTCCGTAAGATATCATAATGGATCTAAATACACTGTTAATAAACATAAATGGAAATCCTAAAGAAATTACTCTTAAATATGAATTTGCAACAGTTGTTAACTCTTTAACATTAGTTAATATATTAATAAGTAAAGGTATAAATAAAGAGCCAATAATTCCTAATATTATACTTGAAATTAATGTAATTGAAAGAACTTGGGATGCAGCAAAATTTGCTTTTTCATTTTCATTTGCACCTGTAAATTGTGAAACAAGAGCAACACCTGCCATTGAAAAACCAGCAGCAAATGAAATTAAAAACCACATACTTGGAAAAGCAAGTTGAAGCCCTGCAACGGCATTTCCA
>JAKPCM010000052.1 GCA_029553255.1 Caldisericota bacterium
AAATAGATTTTTTAAAAATAGTGAAATAACATAGTGCGTTGAATATAATTTTCTAATTAGAGAGATTTGATGTTGCCAATAGTTATTTCAAAATAATTTTTATAATTTTTGACATACAAAGCAATTTTGATATTATTAAAATCAGGAGGTTGGAAAGTTTTATGAAAAAATTAATTTTAATCTCAATTCTTATTTTTTTATTATTTTCATTTTTACCTTTCAATGATTTAATTGGTGAAAATGAAAAAATTGTATTAAAACTTAAAAAGGGTAATAAAACTTATTATATCAATGACCAACCTAATGAAATGGATGTAGCACCTATTGAAATTCCACCAGGAAGAATTATGGTTCCAATTAGATTTATTGCAGAAGGATTAGGAGCGATAGTTGATTGGGATAATAAAACAGAAACTGTAACAATCACAATGGATTCAGTACCTTATCTAAAATATAGAATCATAGATTTAGAAAATGAGTTAGAGAATAAGAAGAAAGAGATTTCTGATTTAAAAGAAAAGGTTGATGAGTTAAATGAAAAATTAAAAGATTCTCCAGATGTTTCTGAATTGCAGGAAGAGATAAAAGAAAAAGACGAAAAAATTAAAGGACTTGAAAATAAAATTGATAAATATGAAGATGATATTAGTGAACTTGAAAGTAAAATTGATGAAAAAGATAAAGAGATAGAAAAACTTAAAGAAGATATAGAAGATCTCAAAGAAGAGATTGAAACTCTTAAAGAGGAGATAGAAAATCTCAAAGAACAAAAAGGTATTTATGAATTTAAGAAATGGAACATAACTGAAGAAGAGATAGAAAAAGCAATATTATGGGGTGAGACCTATTATGAAGATGAAGATATATTAAAATTTGCAGCTCCTTTTACTTTTGGTTTTAAGAGTGCGTATGAAATATATTGTATGGTAACCACACCAATTACTTATATAGCTATTATTGCAAAAGATAAAAAGATGAAAGGATCAGGAATTACAGAGCAGGATGTAAGTGATATATTAACTGTTTTTGGAGATAGATTGGAAATTACAACAATTGTATTCGGAGAGACAATTGATTTTACTGAATATATGCATGGATATATAAAAGTAAAAGGGTATGAATATTTATATCCAATTTATCCATTCAGAATTAAAAATCAAGAGGAGGCTGAAGAAACCTCAATATACCCTTCGAATCCGAAATATGAA
>JAKPCM010000073.1 GCA_029553255.1 Caldisericota bacterium
TTTTGAACATCCTTTATTCCAGAGTTTAGCTAATTTAAGAATAGAAGATGAAGGAGAGGATTGGTATTTGAAATATAAAGAATTTAAAGGAGAAAAATCAAAAGCTAAAGAAAAAGGTAAAGAAGAGTATTAATTAAGACATATTAATTGGGGGGTCAGGTCTCGCATTAACACATTTTATTATTTAATAAAGAAAATTTTTTATGCACCAAATTTTTTTAGTTTTCTTGAATGAGCAAGAAGTAAACTCATAATATCTTCACCTTTTATTACACCTAATTCTCCTCTTAAACACTCTTTTTCAATGAATCTCTCTGATAATCCTTTAAGAACAAATGGAGAATGAATTAAAAGAGGAACAGGATGAAAAGAATGAGATTTCATTATAACAGGAGTAGAATGATCACCTGTTATACATAAAACATCAAAATTTAAAGATAAAATTTCTAAAAGATATGAATCAAACTCTTCAATAACTTTCAACTTGTTCATAAAATCTCCATCTTCACCATATGAATCAGTTTTTTTTATGTGTAAATAGATAAAATCAAAATTTTTATAATTTTCTTTTAGAACATCAATTTCATCTTTAATTGAAAATCCATCAACTTCCGTTGTTTCAATTCCAATGAGTTTTGTTAAACCTTTATACATTGGATAAGTAGTAATTGAAAGAGATTTTAATTTATAAATTTCTGAAAAATTTGGAATTACAGGAGGAGTTGAATATCCTCTTAATAAAAGATAATTTCCTTTTTCATTTTTAATTATCTCTCTTACTCTTGACAAAAATTCTTTCAGAACTTCAGACACAATTTTTGCTTTTTCACTTAAAGGTTCAGGTGAAATTACCTCTTTCCCCTCATTTTGAGGATCAGTTTCAATAATATCACACATATCATCATTTACTTTTTCATCAAATCTTAATAATATCGCTAACCTGTATTCTATTCCTGATTTTATAAAAATTTTTACTCCATTTATCTCTTTAATTTCATTACTTATCTTTTCTGTTAATTTTTTATTTTCTTCTGTTGAAAGTCTCCCTGCTCTTCTATCAAGAACAATTAATTTTCCATCTTTCTCTTCCACTTTTGCATAATTTGCTCTTATACATATGTCATTTTCTGTTACTTCAAGCCCAACTCCAAGTGCCTCTAATATTCCTCTTCCAATTTCATATTTAATTGGATCGTAACCAAAGAGAGCAAGGTGTCCTGGTCCACTTCCTGGTGTGATTCCAGGTAGAACTGGAATATGCATACCAAGAGCACTTTCTTTTGAAAGTTTATCAAGATTTGGAGTTTTTGCTGCTTCAAGTGGTGTTTTTCCATCAAAACTTGGTATATCACCTAACCCATCAAGTACAACAAGTAAAATTTTTGAATCATTCTCTTCGACCAACTCTTTTAATATATCTATCCTTTCCATCTATCCTCCTATATTATTTTTACACTAATTATTGAATTAATCAATTAAATAAAAAATTTAATAATTTAATATTTCCTTAATAATTTTAATTTATCCTATCAATTATGAGAAAGATAAAATTTATAATTTTTACACTATTGATATTGGTTGTGATATTTTCTTTATCAAATAATGCTTTGGCCTGCAATTTATCAATTATTTCAGATAAAAATGAAGTAAATGTGGGTGAAGATATTAGTGTAACCATTGATAGAGTTAAAACACATAAAACCTGTGTTTTACCTATTGAAGAGACAGAAATTGAAATCATCAATGGAGAAATTGTTGATGAAGGTAACTGGATAAAAGGAACAAAAGATACAAAAGAAATTGTAGTGAAATTCACTGAACCTGGAACCGGAATTATCAAAGTTATAAGAGATTGCCCTAAGGGTGGATTAATTGTTGAAACAAAAGAGTTTAATGTAGTTAACAATAATTCAACATTAAACACTGAAAAAGAAAATATTTCTAATGAAAAAAATTCAGATATTTTACAAAAAAATAATATTAATGAATCTAATTCTAATGATGATACTCCAAAAAATGATTTAGAAGAAAGTGATATTGAAATTATAAATAATGAAACAAAAAATAATACAAAATCTGAAAATTTAAACTCAGACAATAATATTTCAAAAGAATTCCAAAATTATCTTTTTAATCCTCAAACTCTTTTATATATAATTCTTATTATATTATCATTAATATTCATTTCACTAAAATTTTACAAATTAAGATTTTTTACTCTTCTTTTTTCTCTTATCATACTTGGTTTTTATTTTGGAGGTTGCCTTTGCCCTGTAAGTTATTTAGGAAAACTATTTGAAGTAGAATTCTTATCAATCCCTTTTTATATTTTTTTAGGTTTAACAAT
Organism: Caldisericota bacterium; assembly: GCA_029553255.1. Lineage (GTDB taxonomy): Bacteria > Caldisericota > Caldisericia > B22-G15 > B22-G15 > JAAYUH01. Next base: position 2,348 of record JAKPCM010000073.1, read on the forward strand.
TTTTATATCAACAGTTACTATATTTAAAGGTAGAGTTTTTTGTGGCTGGGTTTGTCCTCACGGTGCTATTCAAGAATTTTTATATAAAATTAAAACAAAAAGATTTGAAAAAATTGAAAAATATCTTAAATATATGAAGTATTTTATCTTAGTAATTGTTCTATTTTTATCTTTCATTTATTCTAAAAACTATTTTTGTAATATTTATCCATTTAAGGTCTTATATAATTTCAGTGGGGCTGGTGCAATTCTAATTTTTTTAACTTTAATTCTTATTTTTTCGATCTTTATCTACAGACCATTCTGTAGATTTTTCTGTCCATTTGGAGCATATCTTGGAATTATCTCAAAGTTAAGTGAAAAACTTGGTTTGAATAAGAACATAATATCTAATGAATGTATAAAATGCAAAAAATGTCTTAAAGAATGTAACTCTAAATCAATTTATGAAGGAGATGAATTTTATAAAATTGATACAAAGGAGTGTTTTGTTTGTGGAGATTGCAAAGAAATTTGTCCAAAAAAATCCAAATGTTAACATGGTGTCTGACACCAAAATGATATCTATTTTCCTATACAGAACCTACTAAAGATTTCAATCATTGTATTTTCGTCAAACTCTTCACCAATAATAAGTTTTAAACTTTTGATAGTATCCTGTAAATTAATAGATATTTCATCTAAAGTTAGTTTATTATATAAAATCTCTTTTAATAAATTTTTTGTTTGAAGGAATAAATTTTTTTCTCTTAGAGTTATATAAAAAATTTCATTTAATTCTGGCTTATTTTGATAATTTTCTGTTATTTTTATTTTTAAATTATCAATTCCATCTTTCGTTAAACAGGATATAGATATTAAATTTTTCCCAATGATTTTTTCTAAATCTTCTTTCTTAAATGCAGATGGTAAATCATTCTTGTTCAAAACAGGAATAAAATTTTTATCTTTAACCTTTTCTATTGCATAAAAATCATCCTCATCCAAAGGGACAGATTGATCAAAAAGAAGGAGAATAATTGAAGATGAAGACAAAGCTTTTTCACTTCTCTCCTGAGCAATTTTATCAAGACTATTCTTTATTTTTCTTATAACTCCTGCTGTATCTATTATTTCAATAGGAACTCCCTCTATATAAATTTTCTCTTTGATAACATCTCTTGTTGTTCCTGGAATTTCTGAAACAATCACTCTCTCTTGTTCCATTAAAATGTTAAAAAGCGAAGATTTTCCAACATTTGCTTTTCCAAAAATAGTTAATTTTATTCCTTCTATAAAAGGTTTTTCATCTTCATATTTTGATAAAATTGTTTCAATCTCCTTTAAATTTTTAGTAGCTATTTCCTGAATTTCATATTCTCTTACTTCTTCAACATCATCAGGAAAAGAGATTGAACCCTCTATTTTTATTCTCAATGTATTTAAATCTTCGATTATTTCTTTTACTTTTTTTGTTAACTTACCTTCAAGTGTGTTTATTGATGATTGAAGTTCATATAAATCGCTTGAAAAAACAATCTTATTTATAGCTTGAGCAGAAATAAGATCAATTTTGCCATTTAAAAATGCTCTTTCTGTAAATTCACCTGGTTTTGATAATCTTCCACCATATTCAATAATCGTTGTGATTATTCTATCTATAAGAATTGGAGAAGAAAAGGTTTGAATTTCAACAACATCTTCACCAGTGTAAGAGTTTGGAGATTTATAAAAAATTGTTACTGAATCACCAAGACTATTACCATTATTATCATAAAGGAAAAAATGGTAAACAAATCTTGGTTTAATCTCTATCTCTTTTTTAATCAGTTTCTTTAAAATATTTAACGAATTAGAGCCTGAAACTCTAACAACCCCAATTGCGCCATAACCTTTTGGGGTTGATATATTTACAATTGTCTCATTCTCCATTTTTATTTTTTAATGCAACTACAACTCTCCTATTCGGTTCTTTTCCTATTGAATATGTATAAACAGAGGCATTTTGTGAAAGTGTTGTATGAATAATTTTTCTTGCCATTGCACTCATTGGTTGCAAAATTTGATCCTTTCCAGTTTTTTTTGCTTTTATTGCTGCTTCAATAGCAAGATTTTTCAAATAATCTATCTGCTTCTGTTTATATCCACCAATATCAATAATGAACAATCTATCATCATTGAAATTTCTATGTAAGATTGCATTTAATAAATATTGTAATGTTGCTAACACTTTTCCCTGTTTCCCTATAAATTGAGCCTGCTTTTCTTTTGAAGAGAGAATAATATTTACATAAACTTCGGTATCTTTTTCTCTAATTTCAAAGTTTACATCTTCTTCAAGTTTTTCAAAAATATAACCTAAAATCCCTTTTACTATTTTTGATGTATCTTTTTCAGAAAGTTTTATGTTAAAGATAGTTGTTTTCATTTTTTTATTACTTCTAATGCCTTAGCATATCTTCTATTCACTAAAATAAATTCAATTGTAGAAAAAATACTATAAAATATCCAATAAATTGAGATTGCAGTTGGGAAAGATAAAGCCCAGTAGCCTATAAGTATCGGGAATATAAACATAAATATTTTTGATGAAGGATCTTTACCTGTTGTTAAATACTGCTGTAAAAGAGTTGTAGCAGCAACAAGGATTGGAATGATATACGTTGGGTCAGGAGCAGCCAAATTTTTAACCCATAAGAAAGGTTGATCAAGAAGCTTTACATAACCATTCAGTGATGAAAAAAGAATAAGAAGAATTGGAAGAGGAAGAATGGATATTAAACACCCAGTTGCGGGATTAATTCCATATTTTTTGTATAATTTCATCTGTTCTTCCTGTGCTTTCTTTGGATCATCTTTATATTTTTTCTGAAGTTCCTTAAGTTCTGGTGTTAAGGCTTGCGTCTTACTCATAGATTTTAACTGTTGAATTGTTAATGGTAGAAGAACTAATTTAATTAAAAGAGTAAGAAGAATTATTGCAATACCATAATTCGGAATTATTCCATAAAAAAAATCGAGTATTCTTCTTATAAAATATGTAAAAGAACTTGCTGTAATTGTAATTGTTGCTGGTTGTTCATAAACAAACTGTTTTCCATCTGAATCTTTATAACTTAAAATTAAAAATGTTTCATAAGTTCCAGCTTTTACACTATCGTGTGGTTTAATTCTCAATGTAAATGTAGCGCTTTTTCCTTCAGCAAGTGATTCAAGATAAACATTTTTCCCTTCCATATATTCAGAAAAGTACTCGTTTTCTTTTAATTTTACAGTTATATCCTTAACTTCAGTAGTACCATTATTTTTAACTGTTGATGATAGAGCGATTAAAGTTTCAAGACCAACTTTTATGTTTGGAGCAGCTGTGAATGATAATTGGCCACCCATTGTTGTGAATGTCAGAGGTATTGTAGTGTAATATTGATTCAAAGTATCCCCAATTGAATAACTAACTTGACTGATAAATCCATATTCATCTTTAGTTAATTCTTCTTTTAAATATAAATCTATACTAAGGTTTATTTTTTCATTTTTTGAAATTTTATCAATTTTTAATTCATTATTTTTTACATCAAAAGGTCCAAAATCTGAATAATTTGATAATGAAAGTAATTTTATGACTAAATTATTTTTTTCATCACCAAGATTCTCGATAGTTAAATTCAATTTTAGCTCACTTTGAGGAGAAGGTTTCTCAATTTGTTCAGTTGTAATTTTTAAATCAAGTTCAGATCCTAAACTTAAAGTAAAGCCTAAAAAAAGAAAAAATAAAACAGAAAAAATTAATATTTTTTTCATCCTACCTCCTTATGGTACAGGATCCTCTCCTCCTGGGAAAAATGGATTACATCTTAAAATTCTTTTAAACCCAAGAAAAAGTCCCTTAATAGATCCGTATTTTTCGACTGCTTCGAGTGTGTATTGAGAGCAGGTTGGTGTGTATCTACATGATGGCGGAAACATTGGGGATATAAACTTCTGATAAAATTTAATTAACATTAATATCAACTTCTTCATTTTCAATCCTTTCTAAAAATCTTTCAAAATCTTTTGAAATAACTAAATTATCCCTCTTTATTACAAATGGAGGAATAATTATAGCAATCCAAAGTTTTTTAAAACTATCCTGATATTTTAAAAATATCTCTCTAATTTTTCTTTTCAATTTATTCCTCTCAACAGCTTTTTTAGTTCCAACAGGAATAAATGCAACTTTAACACTTTCTTTTCTCTTGTATATAAAAGTTAAATTCTTTTCTTTAATTCTTATCCCTTCTCTCATCAGTTCATCTATCTCTTTTTTAGTAAGTCTTTCAGATAACTTACCCATTATTTGGGTATCAATACCTTCCTACCCTTTGCTCTTCTTCTTTTAATAACATTTCTTCCACCAGGTGAACTCATTTTTTTTAAAAAGCCATGAGTTTTTCTTCTTCTTCTTTTATGTGGTTGATATGTCGTTCTCATAATAACCTCCTGAATTAATTAGGTACTGCCTTTAATACTTCATCAACATATTCATCTTCTGGTATAGCACCTTCAAACTCAATTTTATCATTAATAACTGTTTTTGGAACAGCATAAACATTATATTTATCTGATAAAGTAGGGAACTCTGTTGCTTCAACCATATCTGCGACAATGTTTTCATTTAAAAAGGCAATTTTATGCGCTGTTCTTACTGATCGTGGACAATACGGGCATGTTGGTGTTACAAAAACTTGAATATGAATTTTTTCTTTTATACTTTCGATTTTTTTTACATTTTCATCTTTAAAATCAATTTCTCCTCTTGACAAATCAATAATATCTTCAATAAATGATGTAAATTCATAACCAGCTGGGATTCCAATATATCTAACCATGCCTTTATTCTTACCAATTAAAACTGCTGCTGGAATTCTTTCTATATTATATTTATCAAAAATTTCTTTATCTTTACCAAGTTCATAAATTTCAAGTTTAATTAAATTTGAAATAGATGCTATCTCTGTATAAATTTCTTCTGCTTCTTTACAATATTTACACTCTGTATCTTCTGTAACATCTGGAGTCCAAACTCCTACACCACTTTT
>JAKPCM010000083.1 GCA_029553255.1 Caldisericota bacterium
CCATATTTAACAGATGCGAAAGTTTTATGTAAAATATCTAATCAGATTAGAGAGAAAAAGATTAAAGTTTTTTACTATCATTCAAAAACAACTCACAAAAGGATGCTTGGTCACAGACAGCCAAAAACCATTTTAAAAGTGGAAAAAATTGAGTTAGGAGGTCAATATGGCTCGTAAAAAAGGTGGTAGTAAAGCCAAAAATGGAAGAGATTCAAATCCTAAATATTTAGGAGTTAAAACTTTTGAAGGAGAGTTTGTAAAACCTGGTTATATTATTGTTAGACAAAGAGGAACAAAAATTCATCCAGGTATTAATACATCAATGGGTAATGATTATACAATATTTTCACTAACTGAAGGTTATGTAAAATTTGAAAATTATAGAGGGAAAAAAAGAGTAAGTGTATACTCTCAAAAACTATAACAAAAAATATTCTTTTGATTTGGCAGAAATTTACTGTAAAGCTGGGGATGGAGGAGATGGAATAATAGCCTTTAGAAGAGAAAAATATGTACCCATGGGTGGTCCATCAGGCGGTGACGGTGGTAGAGGCGGAAATATAATTTTAAAGGTAAACAAAAATTTAAACACTCTTACAAAATTTAAATATAATAACATATTTAAAGCAGAAGATGGAAAAAATGGTGAGGGGGATAATAAAAAAGGTAAAGATGGAAAAGATTTGTATATAGAAGTTCCACCCGGGATTTTAGTCTGGGATTCTGAAACTAAAGAACTGATATGTGATTTGACTGAAGATAATGAAAAGTTTGTTCTTTGTAAAGGGGGTAGAGGAGGAAGAGGTAACAGTAGTTTTAAAACTCCAACAGATAGAGCTCCGAGAATTAGAGAACTTGGTGAAAAGGGTGAAGAGAGAAGAGTTATCTTAGAATTAAAAATAATAGGTGATGGAGCTCTTGTAGGTTATCCAAATGCCGGTAAATCAACAATTTTAACTAAAATCAGTAATGCTAAACCTAAAATAGAACCATATCCGTTTACAACTTTAACACCTGTGATTGGTGAAGTGAGAATAGATGACAAAAAAAGCATAACAATTGTTGATATGCCTGGAATAATAGATGGTGCATCTTCTGGTAAAGGTCTTGGTTTAGAATTTTTAAGACACATCCAAAGAACATATTTTCTTATTTTTGTTATCGATATTTCTATTGAAGCTGAATCGGCTATAAAACAGTTTGAAAGCTTAATAAATGAGATTGAAAATTATGATAAAGAGATTTTGAATAAATATTATTTTGTAATTTTGAATAAAATAGATTTACAAACACAGAATATGGAAGAGATTGAAAAATATTTCAAAGATAAAAATATTGATTTAATAAAAATTTCTGCATTAAAAGATATCAATATTGATAAATTATTTGAGAAATTAAAAAATATTGATATTAAAAGAGAGACTCAGAAAATATCCATTCCAAAGAGATATAAAATTGAGGAGAAAAAAAACAAGGAATTGATAGTTAGAAAAGAAGGAAATAAATTTATCGTTGAAAATGAAAAACTTGGGAGATTGATAAAAGGATTAGACCTTAATTCAAGATATGGTGTTGAAAAACTTCAAAAAATATCGAAAGAGTTTGATGTTGAGAAAATGTTAAAAGAAAAAGGAATTAAAAATGGTGATATAGTTGTAATTGAAGGAGTTGAATTTAAATATTATGAGTAAAGAATCTATCGGAATTATGGGTGGCTCTTTTAATCCAATACATATTGGACATCTTGTAATAGCAGAAGAAGCAAGAGTTAAATTTTCTTTATCCAAAGTTATATTTGTTCCAGTAGGTATTCCAGGTTATAGAAAAAAAATTAAACTTCTTGATCCGGAAAGAAGATTTGTTATGACTCTCCTTGCCACAACATCAAACCCACATTTTTTTGTTTCAAGGATAGAGATAGATAGAACAGGTAAATGTTATACATATGATACTGTAGTTGAATTAAGAAAAATTTACCCAGAGGATAAATATAATATATTTTTTATAACAGGTGCTGATGCTGTTCTTAGTATTCTTACTTGGAAAAATCCAAAAGAACTTCTTTCAATGTGCTATTTTATTGCCGCCACAAGACCTGGTTATAATTTAAAGAAATTGAATGATAAATTAAAAAAAATATGTTTAGATTGTGAAACAAGAGTTTTTCCAATACAGGTTCCTGAACTCTCTATCTCATCAACAATGATAAGAGAGAGAATTAAAAAAAATGAGCCAATAAAATATTTAGTTCCTAAGGAGGTGGAAGATTATATTTATAAAAACGAGCTTTATAAAGAAGAAGATCCATGGGAAGAACAAAACAAAATAGAGTTTTAAAATTAATATATGAATCAATAAAAGAAAAAAAGGGTGATGAAATTTTATGTCTTGATGTAAGGAAAAATACATATCTTTTTGATTATCTTTTTATCTGCTCTGTTGATAGTGATATTCAAGCTCGAGCAGTTGTTGATAATATTTATACAAAATTGAAAAGTGAGTTTAAAAGAAAACCAAATAAAATTGATGGAGAAGATAAGGGTAGTTGGGTTGTTATGGATTATGGTGACATTGTAATTCATATTTTCAATAATATTAAAAGAATGTTTTATAATCTTGAAAATATATGGATAGATTCAAAAGTAATGGATTTAGAAGATTAACCTATTTTTTTATTTTATCTATAATAGTTTTTCTGTCTCTTTCCTGCTCAAATTATAAAAAAGTTAAAATTGAAATTGTAGATTCAAATAATGTTAAGTTAGATGATTATGAAATTTCGATTGTTGGATATCTTGACAAGAAAATAGAAAATGGTGAAGAGTTAGTTTTAAATTTAAAAAAACAGGAGTATTTAATTAGAGTTTTTAAAGATAACTACTTTCCATATCAAGAGACATTTGATATTAATAATTTAAATGAAATTGTCATAAAAATTAGAAACATAGATGAGGGAATTGAAGAGATAAATCAAAAATTATTGATTGAACTTGAAAATTTAAAAAGTTATTATGTTGATTTTTCTGGTAAGATTGATAGTGAAGATATAAGTTTTAATGCTTTTTTTGATTTTAATAACAACATAATAAAGGTGAATTCAAAAATTTTGAATAAGGAAATTGTTATAAACAAAGTTGATTCGAAATATGTTTATAACAACAATGATTTACCAGAAGAGACACAAAAATATTTTGGAGAGATAGTAAAAATAATAGAGGATTCTGTCATCTTTATTAAGGACCTTCCATTGAAAATTGAAAATAAAAATTATAAATCTTCTAATGGAAATATAATAGTTGAATTTGAGGATAAAAATGTTAACTTAGAAATTTATGGTTTTGTGATTCTTGATGGTTTTAACCTTAGTTTTAAAAATGAATCCTTTCATATAAAAACAGTGGATGAAATGAAAAGAGAAAGTGAAATATATTTATATTTTTATCTTAAATAGATGGATGAAATTCTGTTACCAGAATTAGAAGATATCAATTACTCAATTTTTAAATCAATAAAAAATAGGAAATCAGTAAGAGATTACAAAAAAATACCCTTAACTTTAAAAGAAGTATCATATCTTTTATGGTCTGCTAAATCAGTTCCTTCTGCTGGAGGATTATATCCTTTAAAATTTTATCTATTTTCGAAAAATGTTATAGATTTGGATATTGGTTTGTATAAATATGAATATAATCAAAATAAATTAATAAAAATTTTTAATAAGGATATATTAAATGAAATTTATGAAGCTTCTTTTAATCAAGATTGTATAAAAAGATCTTCAATTTTAATATTTAT
>JAKPCM010000095.1 GCA_029553255.1 Caldisericota bacterium
GATACTTATTTTGAATATTCTGAAAAAACCAAAAGCTATGAAGAAAAACAAGCAAAAAGAAAAGAGATATTTTTCAATTCTGTGCTCGCTCATGATGAGATAGATAGACTTTTTGACCACAAAGCACTGACAAATTGGAAAAGATTCACTAAAGACGGAGAACAAGAAGTAGGAGAAATCAAAAGAGATGAAGACGGAACAATCTGTGAAAATTTAATTATCAAAGGAAATAATTTACTGGCATTGCATAGTCTTAAAAAGCAATTTGCAGGGAAAGTGAAGCTGATTTATATTGATCCGCCATATAATACAGGCAATGACGGTTTCAAATACAATGACAATTTTAATCATTCTACTTGGCTTACTTTTATGAAAAATAGATTGGAAATAGCAAGAGAACTTTTGAGAGATGATGGAGTGATTTTTGTGCAGTGTGATGATAATGAACAAGCGTATTTGAAGGTATTGATGGATGAGGTATTTGGGAGGGAGAATTTTGTGAATACGGTTATAATGAAAACCATAAATCCAAATGGAATTAAGACTACACATGCAAATAAAACTATTCTTAAAGTAAAAGAACAAATTATTGTATTCAAAAAAAATAAAACAGAGTTTAATCCACAGTATGCAGTAGTAGAAGAATACGACAATTATTACGATTTGTTTATTGAAGGAGATTTAAAAGATCTAAAAAAATGTAAAGTTATAAAACTAAAAGAAAAATTAAAAGAAATTGGCTTACAAGACAAAGATTTAAAAGATGAGCAATTTAAAAGTTTTATTATTGAGAATGCTGATAGAATATTTCAAACAAAATTTGATAAAAGAGTTCAAAATAATGCAAAATATGCAGATGGTGGTTTGTATGAATATGAAGAAAATTCTAATTATTGGGTTTATCAAAAGAGGTTTGGATTAAAATTGTCTAAAATTGTTAAAGAGATTTTTGGGAAAAAAGAATTAGGTGTTTTATTGGGTGATGTTTGGGATGATTTCAAATTAAACAATTTATATTTAGAAGGGGATGTTGATTTTTCCAATGCAAAAAAACCAGAACATTTGATTTTAAGAATTATAAGTTTAACAACCCAACCCAACGACATCGTTCTTGACTACCACCTCGGAAGCGGCACAACGGCAGCAGTGGCTCATAAAATGGGAAGACAATACATCGGTATAGAACAGATGGACTATATAGAAACTATTGCAGTAGAAAGATTAAAAAAGGTTATTGCAGGAGAGCAAGGAGGTATCTCAAAATCGGTTAATTGGCAAGGTGGTGGAGA
>JAKPCM010000105.1 GCA_029553255.1 Caldisericota bacterium
GGTTTATGTTACAAAATTACATATTAAATTTTAAATAAAAAAGTTTTTTTAATATATAAAATTTTTTTTATAACTATTTATCTTCTGGTTCTTTAACATCAATGATTTTACCTTCTACCTTAATTTTTTTGCCAGCATAAGGATGATTGAAGTCTAATTTTATTTTATTTTCTAAGTGATTTATACTTTTAACTCTAAAATAATCTGTTTCACCCTCATCATTATTATAAGTAAAATACATATCTTCTGTGAGATCTTTAGCATTTACATTGGTCATATCAGCGAATTCATTAAGATCAGACTCTACTATTTCATCTTCATCATATTCACCAAAGGCATCTTCTGGTTCTAGCACAAAACTAAAACTTTCTCCAGCAGATAGTCCTTTGAGACGAGAATAGAAAACTAAATTTTCCATATCATCATCATATAAAATTTCTTCTGGCTCGTCTTCTTTTATTTCTACCAAGATTTCTCCATTAGGTTCATCTTCTGATATTTTATAAGCTATGCTTACTAATTTGTTTTTTTCTACTTTCATAAAGAATTTATTTTTTTAAATTTTTACAAAGATAAATATTTTTTTTAAAATAAAAATTATTTTATTGACTATTCATTTATTATAGTAATAGTAACTAATCTGCAATGTGGTAAAAAGCTAAAGTCAGATTTACAACTGTTTTTGGGCACTTGTATAGTAAATCTGGTTTGAGCTATACCATTTCCATTTAATTGTTGAAAGATATTTAATGCTCTTTTTTGAGCTAATAATAAATCTGCATTCCCCTCATTACTATCTTGATATCCTTTCAAGACAATTTTTAAATTAGGATGTTCATATAAAACTTGTATTATATAAGATAAATATTTATAAGTAGAATCATTAATCTTGTATGAATTAGGCTCGAAATAGATAAAAAAAGTTTTAGAACCTCCTGTATCTGGTAACATATCTGCCAGTGTGTCTTGCCTAGTAGGTGTTTTGAAAAGTTCTTTGAAATCATCAAGATTAATTTGATCACTTAATGTAGTGGATGAGTCTATGTGTGTAGAATCCACCTTATTAGAATAATATAAAGCAGAGTCTATTCCTATTTCGCATAATAAAACATCATCCACATAGTAATATGCTTCGCGTTTACCAAAAGAAAAAATGCTTTTTCTAATAAATTTTTCTTTGTCACGCAAATCGAAATTACCTATTGTTAAAAAAAGTTCATTGCCTTGAGCAGTATAAGTGCCACTTATTTTAATCCACTCTTCTGGATTGTTTTTATCATA
>JAKPCM010000116.1 GCA_029553255.1 Caldisericota bacterium
AGGATATTAGCAGCATTGAGATCATTTGAAGGAGGTATTAGTTTCTCTGGAATAGTAGAGGCAGATGAATTGCTAATGCAATATTCAGAAAAAGGAAGGAAATACAAAAGCAGAGAAGAATATGAAAAAGCAAAGAAGAAGAGACATCCCAAGGTAGCAGTATTGGTAGTTACAGACAGAGAAGGCAATTTGCTTTTCAAACATGTAGGAGATAAAAAAGTTAAGAATGAACAATTGAAAAAAGAACTGAATAAAAGGATAACAGATAGTAATGTACTATGTGTAAAACCCAAGAAGGAATTTAAGAAGGCAGTAAAAGATATTAATAGTAAAAAAGTAATAGTAAACAAAAAGCAGTTGAAGAGAGGTTTATACAGTGTAGAGATAGTGGAGAGCAAGATAGACAATTTTAAGAAATGGTTGATAAGATTCCACGGAGTAGCTACGAAGTACTTACAGAGCTACCTAATGTGGTTCGCAGTGATGAATAAGTACCTAAAAGATGTGATAGACCCTGACATTGGCAGGTTATTAAACTTGTCATCGCACGATAGATGGGCGTGGGACAAGTATTGGAAATTGATGAAATTAAAATATCAATAATAGCAATTAAGTCTAACAGAATATTATTTTACAAAACCCATCTTCTCGTTCCTTAAAACTAAAAGTAATAAAAGCTGGAAAAAATTATATGTCTACATTATATCTAATTATCTGTCAAATTTATACTGCAATAATCATCTTTTATAATTTGTTTATAAAAAATTAATTTCCCATATGAAACCTTATAAAAGCAAAAAATTTATGATACACAATAATTTTAAAAAAAGATGTTAAATATCATTTTTTTTGGAAAAAGCTCATTAAATCTATATTTTAGAACAATATTAAAGTGATTATTTTAAAAAATTTTTATAAAAAATTAAAAAAATTATATTTTTGCAAATAATATTTTAATCTGAATAATTATGGATGAAAATAAGCCAGTTAGAGAATCAATATTTTCTAAAACGAATTTAAAACC
>JAKPCM010000124.1 GCA_029553255.1 Caldisericota bacterium
GTTTGACTCTTCAAAGGGTTATGGGTTTATTACAAGAGATGACGGTGGGGAAGATGTATTTGTACATTACACTGCCATCGAGGGTTCAGGTTTTAAAAGTTTAAAAGAAGGTGATCCTGTAGAGTTTGAAGTGCAAGATGGAAAGAAGGGTCCACAAGCTAAGAATGTAAAGAAACTTTCTTAATATAGAGAAGTTTCTTAAAAAGCCCCTGAAAAATTGGGGCTTTTTTTATTTTATACTATTTATTGTAAAATAATAGTTAGAGTTTTTTGAAAGGAGAAATTTATGAAAAAAGTGTTCACATTTCTTATAATCTTATCTATTTTTCTTCAAATCAATATATTGTTAGGAGCAACTGAAGTTTATGTTACAAATACAAATCCATCTGGCGATGGTTCTTTTTTATGGGCACTTGAAAAAGTTTTGGAAAATGGAGGAGTTATTAAATTTGATATCCCAAAAGAAGATAAAAATTTTAATGGAAAATTCTGGACAATCACACCAAGAAATAATTTGCCAGAGATAGATAAAAAAATATTAATTGATGGGCTATCTCAAACAGAAAAATATGGAGATTTAAATCAAGATGGACCTGAAATAGTTCTCGACGGTTCATATATAACATCTGATTATTTTTTTAAATTTAAATATGATAATTTTGAAATTAATGGCCTTTATTTAAAGAATTTTAAATTCACTGATTATATAAGAATTGAAAGTGTAAAGGGAGTAGTTAGAGATATAAAAATTGAAAATGGAGACACTGGTATTCATCTTTTTAAAGCAAGCAATGTAAAAATAAAAAATGTCTCTCTTAAAAATCTTAATTGTGGAGTATATTTTTATTATTCAAATAACAATATTGTTGAAAATCTCGTAATTGAAAAAACAAATATTGGAGTTAGATTTTATTTTTCTTCAAATGATGAGATAAAAGATTCCTATTTTAAAAATTCTCAAGTGGGGGTAAGAATTTTTTATAACTCTTTAAGAAATAAAATTCATGATAATATATTTGAAAATAATGAAGATGGTTTATTTTTAAGAGATAGTTTTTATAATAAGAATGATATATATAAAAACAAATATATAAATAATACAAATGGAATTCATCTTTACTATGGAACAAGTTCTTTAATCTATGAGAACGAGTTTAATAAAAATGAAAAAGGTGTTTTTCTTGAGTTTTCATCTTCAAGTAATTCAATTTATAATAATAATTTCAATGAAAACAGTTATTCTATAAAATTTTTTAATGGATGTGAGGGAAATTTAATAGAAGAGAATAATTTCTTAAACAACAAATATACAATATATTTTGAGGAGAAGAGCAATTTAAAGAATAGATTTTCAAAGAATATAATGACTGGAAACGAATTTAATGTTGTTTTGAATGGTGGAAACAATGGAGTTGAAAAGCCAAATGTTCTTTTTTCCAAGATTTTTGGTAAATCTATTTTAATATCATTGAACAGTGATATTGATGGGAAAGTAGAAATTTTTTTAAGTGGTCTAACAAAAACAAATTGTGAAAAATATATTGGAGAAAGAGATGTAAAAAAAGGTTTAAACAATTTCTTTATTCCAACCGAACTTGATTTAGAAAAAAAATATTTTCTTATAAATTTTACTGATAATAATGGAAACACATCAGAATTTTCAGATATTTTAGTTTCTGAAAAAGCACCATTTCTTGATTTAGCATTAAAAAAATCTTCTGGCGGTGAAAGAGGAGGAAAAATTGAATTTATTTCAAATATAAAAAACAATGGAGATGAAGATATAAATGGTGTAAATTTCAGGATTAAAATACCAAATCAATTTAGAGATATTCAAGTTTTAAGTTATCCAAAAAATTCAATTTATAAAATTGAAAATAATGAAATTTTAATTGATAATATCTTTATTCCTAAAAATTCAAATGAAAATATAAGATTTTCTTTTTCAATACCAGAAACCATTGATATTGCTTCGACATTTTCATTGCAAGGAGAGATAGAATATTTACCTTATGAAGGATTAAAAATTGTTGAAAAAAGTGACGAAGATGGAGTTGATGATGGAATACCTAATAGTTTTATAAAAGATGAAGAAACAAAATTTACTATAACTGGGAAACCAATTATATCGCTTTCAACTTCTGAGAATATAAACACTCAATCTAATTCAATATTTAACCTATCAGTAGAGATTAAAAACAGTGGAAATTATATGGATAATAATCTAATCTTAAAGATTTCTATTCCAGATTTCATTGATTTCATCTCTTCTGACATTGGTCAATATAAAAAAGAAGAAAAAACTTTTTATTTGAATATTGATACATTGAGGGAAAATGAAAAGATAAATTTACTCTTAACCTTGAAAAGTAAAACGACAATTGATGATAAACAAACAAAAATCTCATTGATTTTATCCTCTCAGGTAGTTGGAGAAATTAAGAAAGAGATAAATGTTTTTATAAAAGGAGAAGGTAGAGAAAATCTTTCTTTAAGAGTTGAATCTATTGATTCAGTTAAAATTTATTCAAATCTTGAAATGAAAATATTTATTAAAAATTCAGGCACAAAGGATGCAGAAAATAAAAAGTTAAACATCAAAATTCCTCAAAACTTTAGATTAATTTCAGATTCATCGAAAGAGGAAAATTATTCTATATTATTGGATAGAATTGGAGTTAATGAAGAAAGGAAGGTCGAATTAACATTTAGAGCAATGGATGGTTGTAATACAATTAATAATTTTGAAATATCAATTGATAATCAGGTAGTTAAAAAAGAGGTAAAAATTGAATGTTTAAAGATATATCACCATCCAATAATTGGCGGATATCCTGATGGCACATTTAAACCTGATAATTTTGTGAAGAGAGCAGAGGTTGCAGCAATAGTTTCAAATACTTTTCTTCTTTCAAGAGTATCTGATGTTCAAATTCCAAAAGATATAAAAGATGACTATTGGGGAAAAGAGTTCATACTTAATGTAATTTCAAATGGATTTATGAGTGGTTATCCAGATGGCACATTTAATCCAGAAGGAATTTTAAAGAGATCTGAAGCCTCAGCAATAATATTTAAAATTCTAAATTTAACTCAGGATTATGGAAACTATTTTAAGGATATAGATGATAAATATTGGGCAAAGGGAATAATCGGGGCTGTTTATAAAAAGGGAATTATAAGTGGATATAAAGATGGCACATTTAAAGGTGAGAATGGTATAACAAGAGCAGAATTTCTGACAATGTTACTTAAAGCAATTGGCAGAGGTGGAATCAGTTTCGGAAATTTAAATAGTTTTAATGATTTAAATGAGAATCACTGGGCATATTCATATATTATGGAAGCAACAACCCCCCATATTTTGATAAACCCTGAGAAGGTTTCAGAACTTGAAATAAGAGGAAAAATCTATCCAATATTTTTAGAAAAACAAAATACAATATTAATGGTTCCTAAATTAGGAGAGAAAATAAGTGTTTCTATACCATTTTTATATGAAGACTTAAGAGAAGTTGATATTGAAGTTACTAAAATTGGAATTAAAACACCTTAAAAATTTAATTTGAAAAGGATCATATAAATAATAATTAAAATAGAAGATGATAATGCTACAGAGATTGTAAGATTTTTATATATTTTTGAAAGCTCACATTTAAAATAGTTAATTGTAACAATCAAACATAGATGAAGCGGTGAAAATAAAATTCCACAAACTGCGCCACTATATGCTATTCCCATTAAAGCATATGAAAGAGTTCCATTTGGATAGAATAGATTTAATATTATTGGATAAGAGATAGCAACACCCATTGATGTTAGACCAGTAACAAAAGCTGAGATGAATGGCATCAAAAATAGAATAAGAAAAAATGGAATGTTTAATGAAAATAGCGTGATTGATATATCATTTGCTATACCAGTGCCAAGTAAATTTCTAAAAAAATAGACACCAATAGGAAGAAAAATATTATCAATTGTTAAAGATTTTTTTAAAAAATTTATTATTTCATTAAAAGATGGTTTTAAGAAAAAAATAGAGAATAAAATAGATATCAATATTGAAAAGACAATGTCAAGGTTGAAAAATAAAACTAATATTAGAATTAAAAGGATTGGAGAAAAATATTTTAAAAATTCAAAAAAATTTCCATCATTTTTGAAATTATTATTTATTTTAACCCCTTTAAATCCAATAAAAGAACCAACTAAAATTAAAACAAGAGGAATGAACATATGTGCAAAAAGAGCACTTCTAATAGTTACATTCAAAAATTTCGCTGCAAGAATTATCCCTGGGTATGTAGGAAATGCTCCTTCAAGAACATGTCTAAACCAGTAATTCATATACGCTTTTCTTTCACTTGGAATATTAATATCTTTTGTTAGCTCATCAACAAGAGGGGCTGAAAAGAGTGCTCCACCAGGCATTGGAAGAAGACCAATAAGTGTAGAAGAGAGAAAAATTGTAATTTTTCTATTTGGAAAAAGACCATCAAGATTCTTTATCATTTTAGATAACACATCTTTTCCCTGAAGTAAATAGGAGAGAAAATATATAAAAATAAGTGTGAGCATTAACTCGATAGTATCTTTTAAAGTTAAACTCTTATAGAATATATTGAGGAGTTTGTTTAAATTAATAGGATAAATTAATCCAAGTAATACTGCTCCAACAATTAAAGAAATTCCAGGACTTACCTTTTTTTGAATTAAAAAAATTATTATTACAAAGACAACTACAATTTTTAATATTGTCATTTATATTGAATCAAATCTTTGCCAAAGTTTTTTTGTAACAGCCTCGCTCTCTTTTAATATCTTTTCTTCATCTATATTTTTAAAAACTCCATTTTTTAGAATATAATTTCCATTTATTATAACATCAGTAACAAATCTACTTGAAAGACCAAAAATAAGATGTCCAAAAAAGTTTTTTTCATTTAATGGTGTAGGAGGTATATATTCTAAAAGAACAAAATCAGCCTTTGCACCCTCTTTTATTATGCCTGTTTCAACTTCGAAAATTCTTTTAACAATTTCTGGATTATTAACAAAAACAATTCTACTTGATTCTGAAAATCCAACATTTGAATCTTTTTTATTATGTTTATGTGCTATATATAAAACTTGTGTTTCTCTAAAAATATCTTGAGTGAATCCATCTGTACCAAGACCAACAAGTATGCCTCTATTTAACAATTCAAAAACATCGGGAAGTCCAACTGCATTGTTCATATTTGATTCAGGGTTATGTACAACTATTGAATCATTTTCCTTTATTATCTCTTTATCCTTTTCATCAATATGAACGCAATGAATTAAAAGTGTTTTCTCATTCAACATCTTCTCTTTTGACAACCTCTCAATTGGTGAAAGTTCATAAAATTTCAAATTATAATCTCTATCAAATCTATCTTCTGCAATATGTGTATGAAACGAAGTTTTATAATGATTTCCTATCTCTGCACACTCTTTTAATGTATTTTCACCAATTGTGAAAAGTGCATGAAGTCCAAAAGTCGGAGCTATCATCCCATCTTTTCTATCAACATTTTTTTCAATGAACCTTAAATTTTCTTTTATTGATTCTTTTGCCTTATCTTCACCAAATCTATCTGAGACTTCAAAACAGGTTGACATTCTTATTCCAGTTTCAGTTGATGCTCTTTCAATCTCGTCAAGGCTTCCTGATATATAACCAAAACTTGCATGATGATCTATTATTGTTGTAACACCAGATTTTATAGCATCTATTATTCCAGTCAATGCTGAATAATATATAGATTCTTTATCTAAAGAGAGATCAAGTTTCCACCAAAGTTTAGTGAGAATTTGATAAAAATTTCTTGGATTTCCATTTTTCATCTCTATGCCTCTTGAAAGTGCTGAGTAAAGATGATCGTGTGCAATTATAAGTCCTGGAATTAATAATTTACCTTTACCATCAATTATTTCACCATCAAATTTTTTCTCGTCAAAATCATTTTCAACTATTTTTATAATTTCGTCATTATCCCAAATTAATGTTCCATTTTTAATAAAAACAGGATCTTCGCCACCACTATAAATTGAAACATTTTTGATAGCTTCCATATATTCCTCCTTTATATAAGTTTATAAAATTTTATCATAATGAAATAATACAAAATTTTGTATAATTTAAAATATGAGTAGTATATTGAATTTTATAGTAAATTTTGTTAATGAAATGGGGTATATTGGGCTTTTTTTTGCAATGGTTTTAAATGGTTCAATAATACCAGTTCCATCTGAAGTATTTATAACTCCTGCAGGTTATCTTGCATCAAAGGGGAGTTTCGATTTTTTTCTTGTTATATTTTTAGGTTCTTTTGGAAGTTTATGTGGCGCACTGATAAATTATTTCTTAGGATATAAAATTGGAAGACCATTTTTAATTAAATATGGAAAATATTTTAGAATAAGTGAAAAATCTATAGAAAAAGGTGAGTTATGGTTTAAAAAATATGGGATATATGCAATATTTTTTACAAGATTTGTACCAACTATAAGACAATTTGCTACGATTATTCCGGGAATTTTGAAAATGAAATTAACGATTTTTTCTATATTTTGTTTTATAGGAGATGTTTTTATTGTTTCATTTTTAACTCTTGTTGGATATTTTTTTGGAGAATACATTGATGTTATAAAACCATATTTAGGTGAAATTTATATAGCTTTTTTCTCTTTATTGGCACTTTCAATAGTGATCTATATATTTTACATAATATTTAAAAGAAGAAGAGAAAAACAAAAAATAACTTAAATTGTTTATTATTAATATTAAATTATAATTAATATATGGAAATTCAGGAATTTATTAAGAAGGTAGAAGAGATATATGATAGTCTTCCTGAATGGGTTAAAGAATCACTTGACAATCTTGAAATAACAGTTGAGGAAAGAGATAGTGGGTATCTTCTTGGATTATATAGAGGAGTTCCTTTAACAAAAAGAGGTATAGGTTATAATTTCATTCTTCCAGATAAGATTGTTCTATATAAATATGAGATAGAAAAAGTTGCAAATTTAGAAAATATATCAGTTGAAGAAAAAATTAGAAAAGTTTTGTTACATGAAATTGGTCACTATCTTGGTTATAATGAAGAAAAATTAAGAGAATTAGGAGGTTACTAATGAGTGTTATTCTTTTCATAATAATTTTTCTAATATTTTTCTTAATATTTTTATCAATTAAGAAAAAATCATTTAAATTTTTTATCATTCCATTAATATTTATTCCAATAATCATTTTCATTATTCTTTATTCATTATCTTCTCTATCTGTTGATTACTATTTTTTTTCAAGCTTAAACTATCAAAATGTTTTTTTGATTAGATTTTTCTACAAATTAGCAATATATGTATCTGTTTTTATTATAACCTTCTTAATTTTATACCTCATTACAAAATTTGATTATATTATAACCCCATTTGAAACACCCGAAAGAAAAAAAGAGAGAAAAATTTTTAAAATAGTTTATTTCATAATTATTTTTATTGCTTCTCTATTTTTTACATTTATTCAGAATTTAGATTATAATAATGTCTTACTTTTTTTAAATAGATACAACACTAATATTAGAACTGAAATTTTTAACAGAGATTTATCTTTCTATCTTTTTTCATTTCCATTTTTAAATGATTTATCAAATTTTCTATTGTCTTTTACGGGATTCCTTCTTATTTTTTCAATAATTTTTTTCTTAATAATTATAAGAATGAAATATACACTATCTATAAAAGTAATTGATGAAGACATAAGAAAGAAGATAATTAGAATTTTTTCTGTTTTTATTCTAACAATTGCATTCAAGACGTATCTCTCAATCTACAATTTGATTTTTACTAAAAGAGGAACAGTTTATGGCATAGGATATACAGATTTACATATTAGGATACCTGTTTATTTTTTGATAGTTTTTCTTTTAGTTGCACTCTCAATTTATCTAATTTTTTTCACAGGAAAAATATATTTTAGAATTAAAAGAGTTTTTTATATACCAATTTCTATAATTTTAATATTAATTTTTATTTTTTATTCCATAGTTCCAAGTTTATATCAAAGCTTTTCTGTAAATCCAAATGAACTTGAGAAAGAAAAAGGTTTTCTCTCATATAATATTAAATATACAAATATGGCTTATGGACTTGATAATTTTAAATTTATTCAGATACCTGAAGTTAAAAATATTGGTGAAGATAGTGTTAACAAAAATATAGAATTGATAAATAGTGTAAGAATTTGGGATACAAAAGCACTTAATGATACATATAAAGAGATACAAGGTATAAGACCCTATTATAGATTTTACGATGTAGATATTGATAGATACATAATAGAGAATGAATTAAGAGAGGTTATGCTTTCAGCAAGAGAACTTGATCAGAACTTACTAACTTCTGATTCTAAAAGTTGGGTTAATTTACATTTAAAATTCACTCATGGATATGGAATTTGTATGAATCCTGTTAACGAAGTAACAAACGAAGGTCTTCCAAATTTATTTATAAAAGACATTCCTCCAAAATATGAAAAATTTGATATAAAAATTGAAAAACCTGAGATATATTTTGGAGAATTAACAAATAACTATATTTTTGTTAATACATTAACTGAAGAGTTTGATTATCCAAAAGGAGATGAAAATGTATTTACAAAATATAAAGAAGAGAGCGGAGTTAAAATTGATTCTTTTATAAAAAGATTCTTTTTCTCAGTTAAATTTAATGATATTAATATTTTTTTATCTAAATATCTAACTAAAGATACGAGCATTTTATATTATAGAAATGTGCTTGAAAGAGTAGAAAAAATTGCACCTTTCCTTCTATTTGGAACTGATCCATATATAGTTATAGATTCAAAAGGTAATTTAATTTGGATAATAGATGCATTCACAATTTCAAATTATTTTCCTTATTCTGAAAGAATCAGTTATGGAGATATTCCATTAAACTATATTAGAAATTCTGTTAAATGTACAATAAATGCATATACAGGTGAAACAAAATTTTATGTGATGAACGAAGATGATCCAGTTATAAATGTATATAAAAAAATATATCCTTCTCTTTTTTTAAATTTTGAAGAGATGCCTGATGATTTGAAATCTCATTTAAGATATCCAGATGATCTTGTTGAAATTCAATCATATATATTAAGAGATTATCATATGAAAGATGTTGATGTATTTTATAATAAGGAAGATAGATGGGAAAAGGCAAAAGAGAAATATATGACACAGACACAGGATATAATTCCATATTTTATTTTTATGAAAATTGAAGATAAGATAGAGTTTGTAAACATTTTACCAATGACACCAACTGGGAAAAGTAATCTTATAGCTCTTTTTGTTGGTAGATGTGATAAGGAAAATTATGGAGAGGTTGTTGTTTATCAATTTTCTAAAGAGACTTTGATATATGGACCACTTCAGTTTGAGGCAAGAGTAGACCAAGATGCAGAGATTTCTAAAACTTTAAGTTTATGGAATCAGCAGGGTTCACAAGTAATAAGAGGTAATACAATATTTCTACTTCTTGATAGTTCTGTTCTTTATGTCGAACCGATATATCTTCAAGCAACCCAAGGGAAGATTCCTCAATTGAAAAAAGTTGTGTGCGCTTCTCTTGAGAGTGTTAAATGGGGAGACGATGTTCAAAGTGCAATTAATGAGTTAATAAGGGGAAAAGTTGTGATAGAAGAAAAAAATTTGGATGAACTTTTATCTCTTCTTTCTGAATCATTATCAAACTATAAAAAATATAGTGGCGAAGGTAACTATTCTTTAGCTGGAAAAGAGCTTGAAAGGATAGAGGAAATAATAAATGAGATTAAGAAAATCTCTCCTTAATGGTTAACTCAAAATTTTCTTAATCTCTGAAATTTTTTCGTCAGTTTTTTCTTTGCCAATTTTTATTATTTCAGAAGGCTCAGAAAAGTCAAATGTGTCTCTTTGTACATCTATTTTTAAGACATAATCTGCATTTGATAAATTAATCTCAAGAAGTTTTTCATTTGTCATTGCAAAAATCCTTTTTAATTTGTTAAAATCATTTTGAAGTTTTTCCTTTTTTTCTCTTTTTATTGGAATATGTATATCAACAGCAAGAATTTTCTGAGCGCCATAATCTCTTGCAACTAAAACTGGAGCATTATCCAAAAAACCTCCATCTACAAGAAGCATTTTATTATAATAAACTGGCTCAAAAACAAATGGATAGGACATTGTTGCTCTCAATGCTTTATATAGTGGACCTTTATCAAAAATAACCTCTTTTCCACTTAATAAATCCGCTGCAACACAAAAAAATTTTATTTTTAGATTTTCAATATTTACATCTTCTGTAAATGATTTTAAAACATTTTCAATTTTGTCCTCTTCCTCATCCTTTTTAGTTAACTTTGAATATGATGTTAAAATTAATAATTCAAAAATATTTTTTATTTTTACATTAAAAGGAATCTTTATTAAATTCATAAAAGAGTTATAGTCAAAGTTTATGACCATCTCTTTGAGTTTTTCTGGCTCATATCCATAGGCATATAAACCTCCAATAATTCCACCCATTGAAGTTCCACATATTAAATCTATTTTTATATTATTTTCTTTTAAAGATTGTAAAAATCCTATGTGAGCAAGACCTCTTGCTCCTCCTCCTAAAAGTACAACTGCATTGTTAATTTTTCTTTTAAAAATTGACATTCTTTTCATAATTAAAGTATATCAAGATAAAATATGATAAGATAAAAAATAGGAGGAGATATGAAAAAACTTGTTGAAAGTGTCCCTAATATTAGTGAAGGTAGAAATAAAGATGTTATAAATGAGATAGTTAATGAGCTTAAGAAATTTGAAAATATTAAGATACTTGAAGTATCTTCTGATGAGAGTCATAATAGAACAGTTGTTACAATTGTAGGTAATGTAGATGATGTTGTTGAAGGTCTTTTCTATTTTACGAAAAAGGCAGTTGAACTTATTGATTTAAATAAACATAAAGGAGAACATCCAAGAATAGGGGCTGTTGATGTTATACCTCTAATTCCTATAAGTGGAATTACAAAAAATGAGTTAAATAACTATGTTAAAATTCTTGGTGAAAGAATCTGGAATGAACTTAATGTACCTGTCTATTTTTATGCTGATTCTGCAACAAATGAGGAGAGAAAAAAATTACCAAACATAAGAAAAGGAGAATTTGAAGGGTTGGTAGAGAAGATGAAAGATCCTAATTGGCATCCAGATATTGGAAATCCCTTCCCTCATCCTACTGCTGGTGCAACTGTTATAGGAGTAAGGGAATTTTTGATCGCATACAATATTAATCTTGCAACTTCAGATGTTTCAATTGCAGAGAAAATTGCAAAATCAATAAGAGAATCATCAGGTGGTTTAATGTATTTACAGGCAAGAGGTTTTTATCTTGAAGATAAAAATTGTGCGCAGGTTTCGATGAATATTCTGAATTTTAAGAAATTACCTTTATATAGAGTTTATGAAATTGTAAAAATGGAAGCTGAAAAATATGGTACATATATTAAAGAGAGTGAACTTGTCGGTCTTATACCACTTAAGGCAGTTTTAGATTCATTTTCTTTTTATATAAAACTACCTGAACTTAATTTGGATAAGGTTATTGAATATAAGATATGGGGTGAAGAATAGTTAAAACAGCGAGCCCCTACCTCTAACGACTGAAACTCCAGGTATTGCTAATCTTTTTTCAAAATAGACCATTAATCTTGTGAAAACTATCGATATTATAACATAAATAACCGCAATAATTGCAAAAGATTGAATATACATAAATGTTTTACTTCCAATATATTTACCAACACTCGTAAGCTCCATAACAGTTAATATCATTGCTAAGCTCGAATATTGAGTTAGAGCAATTAACTCATTTGTCCACGCAGGAATTGTTATTCTAACAACTTGAGGTAAAAGAATATATAGAATCACTTTCCATCTATTCATACCAATACTCAAAGCAGCATCACTTTG
>JAKPCM010000145.1 GCA_029553255.1 Caldisericota bacterium
GCTCAATATTTAAATATTTTTTGCTTTTTTTATTAGCAGGATCTACAATATTGATATAGTAAATAGCTTTATGATAATCTGTGAATACACGATGTGTATTGAAATCATAATATTGGTCAAAATCATATATAATTTCAGCCAAACTATTTGGTTCATCAAAGCAATATTTCTCTGTTAATAATGAGAATATATCATGATACGATGGGATTGGGCTTACAAAATCTTCCATGTTAGTTCCATTTTATCTTTTATGATATAATAGTTTAATATATTTTTTTTATATTGTTTAATATTGTTAGTTAGTCCCTAAATAATATTCAGTTATGTTTACATGTTATGCGTAATGCCTTGCTGACGTTCTTCGATTGACATTCTCGTTTGAAATTTTTAATTAAACCATTTGAGTTCTGTCGTTCCATTGAAGCCTTTTTGCCATACATACCAAGCATATGCAACTGCACTACCACCGCCCGCAATCATTTCATCAAATCGTGCATTTTTTGCACATAATAATCTACTACTTGATACATAGATTGTTTTAGGTGGATTAGATAAAAATAATTTTTTACGTTCTTTACCCTCTAAAAATTGGATTTTTAAAAACATTGCGATTTTATTACCTTCGGGTATAATATTTAATGCTTTTTCAATAAATTGTTTAGCATATTTATATGGTGGATTTGTGATAATATCACCATTCCAAAAAGTAATATCATCGCTAAGAAAATCAACACCACCTTCACCAAATCCTCTATAAATTAGATCGGTACTTTTTACAGTATAACCAGCCTTTTCAAAAACTTTACTTAAATGACCTTCACCACAAGCACATTCCCATATGTTTTGGGAGAATGTTTCAAGTTCTAAAAGCAATTCGGCTGCTTTGGGGTCTGTTGCGTAATAATCCTCATTCTGCCTTTCTTTATCAGTATGATTGCTTGCACCTAAAGTCTTATAGATGCTGTTGCTGTTTCCTGTCCAATCTTTTGTCATTTTTAGCTCTCTTTAATTTGTTAGTTTAATATTAGAAACATTCCATTTTGAAATGTCACCATTAAAATTTGAATTATAAAACATAAGAAACATATCTTTAACATTAGAAACGTTCCATTTCGAAATATCACCATTAAAATTTGAATAACTAAACATATAAGACATATCCCGAACATTAGAAACGTTCCATTTCGAAATATCATCATTAAAATTTGATTCATAAAACATATATGACATATCTTTAACTTTAGAAACATCCCAATTTGATATATCACCATTAAACTTAGAATAAGCAAACATAGATTGCATAGTTATAACATTAGAAACGTTCCATTTCGAAATATCACCATTAAAATTTGATTCATAAAACAATTCTGACATATCTTTAATCTTTGAAGTGTCGATAAAATTCAAGTCACAATTATAACCTTTTTCAGCAATGGTATCGTTAATAATTTTTAAAAGTTCTTTTTTTGTTCTTGGTTTTAATATTCTTCTTCCCATTTTTTTTTCTCCTTATGTTTGTTCTAAAAATATCAAGTTTCTACAACAAATATACAAAAATAAAAAACAAAAAGCAAGTATTTTTTATTATTTTTGTTAAATTTTTTTGATTTTTTTTCATTTAGGCATTTAACTAAGTAAATTAATTTTTTGAACAGGTTTAACTTATTTATTTTTAATAAGTTGTGAATTTTTGAACACCTTTAAACACAATCCTGTTCACAATCCTGTTCAAAAAAAATTGCTTTCTATATATATAGAAATGGTTTTTTATTTAAATTTAACAGCTTAACAGCTTTATTTTAAAAAAATAAAAGAAAATTATAAATATAAAAAA
>JAKPCM010000154.1 GCA_029553255.1 Caldisericota bacterium
TTATCAATTTCCTCTTTTTTACAAAAACAGGGGTAAACTGCTTCTTTTTCAATTAAATAATTGAGATATTTTATATATAATTCTGATCTTTCACTCTGAAAGTATGGACCTTCATCCCAATTTATATTTAACCATTTTAAGCCAGAAATTATTATATTTTTGGATTCCTCTGTAGACCTAACTTTATCTGTATCTTCAATTCTTAATACTAAAGCACCATTCTCTTTTTTTGCTAAAAGATAATTTATAAATGCCGTTCTTACACCACCAATATGTAAAGAGCCAGTAGGAGAAGGAGCAAATCTAACTCTTATCTTTTCCATTCTTTACACTCCTTAATAAAATCACAATATTTACAAAATTCATTCTCTTTTTTATAAAAATTATTATTTAAAATTTTATTATTCACATTTAATATTGTTTTA
Source organism: Caldisericota bacterium (assembly GCA_029553255.1). Lineage (GTDB taxonomy): Bacteria > Caldisericota > Caldisericia > B22-G15 > B22-G15 > JAAYUH01. The sequence continues at coordinate 426 of JAKPCM010000154.1, forward strand.
ACAGTCTCTTTTGAGATATTGTTATTAAAATTAAGATAAATTTTTTCATCCTTATCAAGAGAGAGATAATAAATTATTATATTTTTAGGATATTTTTTAAATTGATATTTAAAAGCAAGATAATATATCGACATTTGTAAAATATTGTTTCCATCTATTAAACCAATTGAGTTATATTCAATGGAATTCTTTCCAGTTTTATATTCTATAATTTCATATTCATCATTAAATTTATCTATTCTATCTACAAAACCTGTAATTAAAATGTCTTTTATTTTATAAATAACTTCTTTTTCAACCATATATGCTTTATTATAATTAAAAATGTTTTTAGAATAGTAATTTTTCAAAATTAATAATCCCTTTTTATATTCTTTCTCCTCTTCTTCTTTATCTAAAAAACCCTCATTAATCCATTTTTCTTCATATATTTTTCTTAAATCATCAAAAGAGGGATATGGCTCCAATTTATGGAACTCTGAAAGAGTTGAATGAATTGTTTTTCCAAATGATAGATAACTCTTTGGTTTAGTTTTAAAGTTTAAAATATAAATAAAATAATATTTTAATGGACATTCTAAATAAGTTCTAATTTTTGAAAAGCTTAGTTTCATATGATTTTAATCTTTCAATCTCTTCATCTACCTGTTGTTTTGTGTTTTCCCAATCAAAAGAGTTATTTATAATAATGTCTGCATATTTTATTTTTTCATTTATATCCATCTGAGCATTTATCCTATTTTTTGCTTCCTCAATAGAATAATTTTCTCTTTTTATTAATCTATCTAATTGAACTTCTGGATTGATATAAACAACCCAAACTTCATCAACTATTTTATTCCATTTAGCTTCAATCAATATTGCGGCATCAAGAACAAGTAACTTTGTTTTCTTTCTTTTATATTCATTTATCCTTTTTTTTATTTTTTTTGATAAAAGAGGCAATGTAATTCTATTCAGTTTTTCAAGGTTTTCCTTTGAAGAAAATGCTATTGTGCCTAATTTTTTTCTATCTATAGATCCATCTTTATTCATAATTTCTGCACCAAAAACTCTAACTAATCTATTTTTAATAGATTCATCTTCAAGGATACTTTTTCCAATTAAATCGGCATCAATAATTTTAAAACCTTTTGTTTTTAAATACTCACTTATTTTTGATTTACCAGAGGCAATATTACCGGTTAAACCAATAATTTTCATTTTTTACACTCGAGCCAAGTTTTGCCTGTTCCAACTTCTACCTTTACTGGTACATCCAATTTGATACTATTTTCCATTTCTCTTTTAATCATCTCTAAAATATCATTTTTTTCTTCCTCAAATACTTCAACAAGAAGTTCATCATGAATTTGTAAAACTATTCTTGACTTTTTTCCTTTCAGTTTTCTATAAACATTAACCATGCTTACCTTAATAATATCAGCGCCGGATCCCTGTATTGGAGAGTTTATTGCTATTCTTTCTCCAAATTTTTGGATATTTCTATTTTTTGATTCAAGTTCAGGAACATATCTTCTTCTTCCCAGTATTGTTTCCACATATCCCTGTTTTTTAGCTTGATCGATAATATCATCTATAAATCTCTTAACATTTCTAAATTTATTAAAGTAAATATCAATATAAGCATTTGCCTCTTCTTCAGAAATCTTAAGCTCAGATGATAATCCATAAGAACTCATACCATACAAAATTGCATAATTAATTGTTTTTGCTTTTCTTCTTTGTTCTTCTGTTACATCTTCAATTGGTATAGAAAACAATTGTGCTGCGGTTTCTTTATGAATATCTATACCCTTTTCAAATGAATCAATTAAATATGGATCTTTTGAAAAATGAGCAAGAACTCTTAACTCAATTTGTGAATAATCAAAAGAAGCTAAAATATATCCATCATCTGCAATAAAACAGTCTCTTACTTTTTTACCCAATTCTGATTTAATTGGTATATTTTGTAAATTTGGCTCTTTTGATATTATTCTACCAGTAGAAGCACCTGTTTGTATAAATTTTGTATGCAATCTATCATTATTATCAACGAGTTCAGGAAGTACATTAAAATATGTCGTCAATAATTTATTTAATTCCCTAAATTCAATAATTTTAGATACAACAGGATGTAAATCTGAAAGTTCAGTTAAAGTATCCATGTCTGTCGAATAACCTGTTTTAATTTTCTTTAGTTTATTTAAACCAAGTTTATCATAAAGTAAAAAACTAACTTGCTTTGGGGATTGAGGATTAATTGGAAAACCCGCATAATCTGAAATTTCTTTTTTTAAATTTTCTATTTTATTCTTTAAATCGTCTCTAATTGAAATCAACTTATTTTTATCAACCTTGACGCCGAATATTTCCATCTCATTTAAAACATAAGAGAGGGGAAGTTCAACTTCATAAAGAAGATCTGAAAGTTTCTGATTTAAAATTTGTTCTTTTAAAATTTTACCGAGATCTAAAAGTGTTTTTGTTATGAGATATTCATTTTCTAAATCTACACTCTTTCCAAGATATAGTGGAAAGAGAGTAGTTAATTCGTAATTTTTTCTATTTGAATTTAAAAGATATGCAGCCAATTCTGTATCAAAAATATTTTTAATTTCAGGTATGGGATATATTGAACTTAATAAATTTTTGTAAGAGTGTGTGTACAAATTTTTGTTATTAAGATTAAGTAATAAATCTTTGTCGCCAATATGAAAACCGTTACCATCAGAAAATATAATTTTATCATTCTTACCAATAAATGAAATTTCATCGCTTTTAAATAGATCTTCTTTATCAATAAGATTGATTTCTAAATCCTGTTCTTTAATTTTAAACTTATCAAGTAAAGATTTAAATTCAAGTTCTGAAAAGATATTGATAATTTTTTGAACATCGATATCTTTTTTCTTTAAATCTTCGATATCAATATTTAAAATAACATCATTTTTTATTTTTGCAACATCTCTTGATATCAATATCTGATTTTTATATTCTTTTATTTTTTCACCGATTTTTCCTTCTGGAGGATTTTCAAATAAATCTTCCAATGATTTATAATTTTGTAATAATTTTATTCCAGTTTTTTCTCCAATTCCTGGTACATTTGGAATATTATCAGAAGCATCCCCTACTATTGCTTTTATCTCAGGCAATCTTGAGGGTTCAATATTATATTCTTCGATAAACTTCTCTTTTGTATATCTTACAAGTTCACTAATTCCTTTTCTTGTCAAAAGTACTTCGCATTTATCCGAAAGTAATTGTAATAAATCTCTATCAGCAGTTACTATTACTATATATAAATTTTTTTCGTTTGCAATTCTTACTAAAGTTCCAATAATATCATCACCCTCGAATCCTGGATATTCAAGAACTTTAATCCCAAGATAATTTAAAATCTCTTTAACTCTCTCTTTTTGAATCGATAATTCATCAGGAGCTTTAGGTCTATTCTCTTTATATGAAGGTAATTTATCAATTCTATATTGAGCAAGACCTTTATCAAAAGTTACACCAATATATTCAACATCATTCTCTCCAAGTATATTCAGAATGATTCTTACAAAACCATATGTAGCTCCAGTTGGTTCACCCTTAGAATTAGTAAGAGGAGGTAAAGCAAAAAAAGTTCTATATATAAGCGAACTTCCATCTATTAAAAATAACTTTTCCATTTCTGTTTATTATATTAATTTTTTATTGATGAGTCAAATTAGTTCTCTATAAAGACATATATTTTTTCATTATCTTTTGTCAATTTAAAATTTTCCTTAATCCATCTTTCCAATCCTTCAGATGAACTATAAAATTCTATGTTTTTTTCTAATTTATCAATTTTATTATTTGTAATTTCTATATCATTCTTTATTTTTTTCAAATCTGTATATAATTTTATAAGTTTTATTGATGGAACTATAAGTGTATATAAAAAAAGTAAAAATATTAATATTAATATTAAACTTTCAATTTCTCTTCTCTTTCTTGAAATTTTATTTTCCATTTTAAATCCTATCTACTTTAATCATATTAGTACCTCCTGGAATCCCAGGTATAACCCCAGAAAGTGAAATAAATAGGTCTCCCTTTTTTATAAAGTCTAATTCTCTAACCTCTTTATTAATTGAACTAATTATATCATCTTGGGTATAAAATCTATCTGTTTTTTTTGTTATCACTCCCCAAAAAGGTCTTAAAATTTTAACAACATTGTCGTTTGGTGTAAGAGTAAGAATTGGAACTTTTGGTCTGAATCTTGATACATTTATTGCAGTTCTTCCTGTTTCAGTTGTAACAACAATTATTTTTGCTTTTATTTTAATAGATAAAAGTACTGCACTATAACAAATAGATAAAATTGTGTCGTCTTTAATATTTTTTTCCATTGATAAAATCATATCTAAATATGGGAGTTCTTTTTCAACTCTTTCAGAAATTTTTTTCATAGTTCTTATTACTATTTCTGGATGTTTACCTGTTGCTGTTTCTGAAGATAACATTAAAGAATCGGCACCATCAAAAATTGCATTTGTTATATCTGATACCTCTGCTCTTGTTGGTGAGGATTTTTCAACCATTGATTCGAGTATTTGCGTTGCTAAAATAGAGAATTTTCCTTTCAATAAACATTCTTTTATTATCTTTTTTTGTAATATGCTAACCTCTTCTAATGGCATCTCGACTCCAAGATCTCCTCTCGCCACCATAATTCCATCAGATATATCTATGATTTGCTTTAAATTTCTTATAGCTTCTTTTTTTTCAATCTTTGCAACAACAGGTATCTGATAATTTTTTCTTTTTAATATATCTTTTAGTTCGACAATATCATCTTTGGTTTTAACAAATGAAAGAGCAATAAAGTCTACTCTTTCTTTAACACCGAAATCTATATCGTCTTTGTCCTTATCTGTCAATGAAGGAATTGATAGATTTTTTCCAATTATATTAACTCCTTTATTATCACTAAGTTCTCCACCAATTATTACTTTAGTTATTATTAATTTATCTTTTATATCAACAACTTTAAGTTTGATTCTTCCATCATCTAAAAGAATTAAATCATTTTTATTGATTTTTTTATCTATGTCTTTATAAGAGATAGAAACGATATCATTATTACCCATAATTTTTTTTGTCGTTAATGTAAAATTATCACCTTTTTTTAAAAAAATTTTATTATTCTCAAATTTCCCTATTCTTAATTTCGGTCCGCACAAATCAATTAAAATAGGGATTGTTCTATCTATTTCTCTGATTAGATTGATCAAATTTCTATGATAAGAATGATCTCCATGTGATAGATTCAATCTGAATATATCAACACCCTCTTTTACTAATTTTTTTATTTTATTTTTATTATCAGTTGAAGGTCCTAATGTTGCAACAATTTTAGTCTTCTTCATTATCCATAAAATTCATAATAAGTTTCTTTCCTTTTTTCGCCAAATAAAATTACAAGAATAATTCCGCCTAAAAATCCACCTATATGAGCCCAGAAAGCCACACCAGCACCAGCTTTACCAAAATTAATAAAGCCTGGTATAAGTTGAAGAATAAACCATATTCCTAAAAAAAAGTATGCTGATACAGGTATAATTGTAAAAAAATAAAAAATAGGTACAAGTGCAAGAACTTTAGCATTAGGGAATAGATAAAAATAAGCACCTAAAACGCCAGCTATTGCTCCCGATGCACCAATTGTTGGAATTCCTGAACTTGCATAAATCAAAGCATGGGTCATTCCTGAAAATATACCTACTAAAAGGTAAAATATTGTATATTTAAATGTTCCAAGACGATTTTCAACATTATCTCCAAAAATCCATAAATAAAGCATATTTCCAATTAAATGAAATAGATTCCCATGCAAGAAAGTAGAAGTTATAAGTTTTATATATTCAAATCCTCCAAGTTTAAATAAATTAGATGGTATCAAAGCATATTTATAGATAAAAAGTTCTGGGTTTTTAAGTGTGCTTTGATAAATAAAGATAACCACGTTAATGATTATTAAAGAAGTGGTTATGTAGGGGAACTTTCTTCTTGGATTTATATCAGATATTGGAATCAAGTTTACCTCCTTTTATTAATTATAGATATATGAAATAAAAATATCGTCTGGCAAACTGAAAGAGAAATTTTTTATAAGCATATAATTTAAAATTTTAAATATATTTAAAATTTCCTCTTTATTTAAAAGCAACCCTTCATCTCTATTATCAATATAATTTTCTAAATTCAGAAGTTTTTCTCTTTTAACATCTATTGAAGATTCGCCGCTATCTTTGTTACATAGAAAAGCTCCATAATTATAATCAAAGTATATATCATTTGATAATTCTCTACCACATTTTTCACATCTATCTAATGGAAACAAAACACCTTCAAATTTTAATAAATTTAAAACAAAACTCAAAAAAATAATATCTATATTATTATTTTCTTTCATTGCGTTTAAGGTTTTTGTAATTAAATTAAAGATATTAATATCTGGATTGTTATCTATTTGAGTTTTATCAATTATATTAATAATCTGTAGAGCGAAAATTGATTTATTAAGATCTCTTTTAATAGGGAAAAATGAATCTATTACTTTTGATTCTGTAAGATAAAAATATTCTCTCTTTTTATATATATTTGTATCTATTAAATTCAAAGTTTCAATTATCCTTGACCATTTATTATTGATCTTTGTTGCACCTCTTGCTTTAACCACAATTTTACCAACCATATTAGTATAAAGAAAAATTAATAAATCTTCTTCTTTTATAGGTATTTTTTTTAATATGTAACCTCTTAATTTAATTATCTCCATTTATTCTTTCATAATTTTTACTGAAGAAGAAGAGCCTATTCTTGTTGCCCCTGCATTAATAAGTTCTATCGCTTGTTCATAAGATTTAATACCACCTGAGGCTTTTATACCAAAATTGGCTCCAACAGTTTTTCTTATTAATAAAATATCTTCTTTTGTTGCTCCTCCTTGAGAAAAACCTGTTGAAGTTTTTACAAAATCTGCACCAGATTGTTTTACAATATCAGATGCTTTAATTTTTTCCTCTTCATTTAAAATTGAAGTTTCAATTATAACCTTTAAAATTTTATTTCCAATTGCTTTTTTAACCGAAGAAATTTCTTCATAAATATAGTCATATTTATTAGATTTGAAAATGCCTATATTCATAACCATATCTATTTCATCTGCACTATTTTCAATTGCTTCAGTTGCCTCGTCAATCTTGATTTTAATTGTAGAGGCTCCCAATGGAAATGAAATAACTGTACAAACTTTTACATCACTATTTTTAAGAAATTCTTTTGCTTTTTTTACATAACATGGATTTATGCAAACTGAATAAAATTGATATTCCATTGCTTCTTCACAAAGTTTTTTTATATCTTCTATTTTTGTATCTGATTTTAACAATGTATGATCGATTAATTTTGCTAAATCTTTTTTATCCATTTAAAATCCCTTCACTTCATTAAAAATTTCTATGATTTTCGAGAATGAATCTGCTCTAAGAGATGCTCCACCAATAAGAAAACCATCTATATCTTCCTTTAAAGATAACTCTTCAACATTTTCAACCCTTACACTACCTCCATAAATTATTCTTATTTTCTCAACAATATTATCATTTGCATATTTTTCTACGAGAGTTCTAATGAATTTATGCATCTCCTCAGCTTCATTTGGAGTTGCATTTAAACCAGTTCCTATGGCCCAAACAGGTTCATAAGCAATAACTATATTTTCAAGAAAATTTATGGGAACTCTTCTTAAGTCTTGTTTAAATTGTCTTTCAATAACTTCTTTTTCCATGTCCTTTTTTCTTTCTTCAACAGACTCACCTAAACACAACACTGGCTTTAAACCATGTTTAAGTGCTGAAATAAGTTTTTTATTTATTATTTCATCTGTTTCACCAAAAAGAGTTCTTCTTTCTGAATGACCTATAATAACATATTCGACCCCTAAATCTTTTAACATTAACGGAGAAATTTCTCCTGTAAAAGCTCCATTTTCTTCCCAGTGCATATTTTGTGCACCAAGATACATATTTGGTAAATCAATTAAATCCTTTAAAAAAAATAATAATGTATAAGGTGGAAAAATTACAATATCAATGCCTCTTGAAAAAATAAGACTTTTATTTAAATTTTCTACTGTTTCTTTGGCTTCTTGTAAAACTTTGTTCATCTTCCAGTTTCCACCAATAAAACCTCTGCGCATAAAAACCTCCTAAATTATAAATCTTCATTTGTAAAAGGATAAGGCAAAATTTCTTTTAAAGTATAAATTTCTTTCTCTTTTTCATTTGATAAAATTATAATCAAATCTTTTGAAAATTCAATCATAACTTGTCTACATATACCACAGGGAAAAGATAATTTATCTGCATTTGTGTAAATTGCAATACTCTCAAATTCTCTTTCTCCTTCTGAAATCGCTTTAAAAATGGCAACTCTCTCAGCGCAAACTGTAGCTCCATAGCTTGCGTTTTCTATGTTTGAACCAGTAAAAATTTTGCCATTTTTTGTTAATAATGCTGCACCAACATAAAACTTAGAATATGGAGCATAAGCATTACTACGCGCTTTCTTCGCCAAAGAAATCAATTCTTCAATTTTGCTGGTTTTCATCTTCTTCATTCACTTCAACCTTAATCTTGATAATTCTATTTCCTTTAACCTCTATTGCTGTCAGTGAAATATTATTATAAGATACTTTTTCATCTTTATTCGGAATATGACCTAAAAGATCAAGAAAAAAACCACCAAATGTGTCATAATCATCTTTAGGAAGTTGTAAATTCAATATTTTTTCAACATCATTTATTGTTAGTTTAGCATCTATTATATATTCTTTTTCACTTATTTTCCTGTATGACACTTCTTCAAGATCATATTCATCTTGAATTTCACCAACAATTTCTTCGAGAAGATCTTCCATAGTTACAATTCCTTCAAATCCTCCAAATTCATCGAGAACAATTGCCATATGATTTTTTTTCTTTCTCATTTCTTTAAAGAGTTCGGCGATTTTCTTTGTGTCAGGAACAAAAATAGGTTCATGTAAGTAATCTTTTAGGTTAAAATCCTTTAAATTGCTGAGTTTTAAAAGATCTTTAACATGTATAATTCCAATTATATTATCAATATTACCTTCGTAGATAGGTATTCTTGAATGTCCTGTTGAAATTATAGTTTCGATGATTTTTTCTAACGATGTATCTATTGGCAACAAAACAACATCAACTCTTGGAACCATAACTTCATAAACCTGTTTATCATGAAATTCAATAACACTTTCAATAATCTGCTTTTCTTCTTCTTCTATTGTTCCACTTTCGCTACTCATTGAAAGAAAAGTTTTGAATTCCCCTTCTTCAATTTTTGTCTCTTTTTTTAAATTCTTACCAAATATCTTAATAATACCTGCGATGAGATAATTCAAAAAATTTGAAATTGGTTTTAAAATTATTGAAAAGAAATTATAAAATGGAAAAAGTTTTAAAGAATAATTTTCAGGATCATAAGAAGAAAGAGTTTTTGGCAATAATTCTGCAAAAACAACTATTATAAAAGTCATAATTAAGGATGAATAGATGTAAGCGCCTGTTTTAAAAATTTGCAATGAGATAACAGTAGCAATTGATGCTGCTAAAACATTGACAAAATTATTAGCAATAATTATTGTACTAATAAAATCTTCCGGCTTTTCCTTTGTTTTTAAAAGTTTTTCTGCTTTTTTATTTTTTTCATTTGATAAATTTTTTAATTTTAATTCAGAGGAGCCAATAAAAGATGTTTCAGTAGCAGAAAAAATAAAAGATAAAGATAAAAGAATTATTATCCATATAATGTTTAATATTATACTAACATCTCCCAATTATTCATCACCTCTTTTTTTAATTATATCATTATTGGATTTGATTAAGGCAGGCAAAATTATTATAATCAAAGAGAGAATAATTGATTTATATGTTAGGTATTTGATATATTTAAAAAATATTATAAATCCGATTACCACTGAAAAAATGGAAGCCAATAATACTAAACCAGCGAGTATATCTTTCGAATTTTTTATCAGAATATCATATTTGGGTTCTATTTTATCTGATAAGAATTCTATTGATGCGTTTATCAACTCAAAAGATAAAACCAATAATATTGTAAAGAGTAAAATTATTATATTCATAATTCCGACATTAAATTTAAATCCGAAATATAAAACAAGAATTGCAAAAGAAACTTGTATCCTAAAATTTCTTTGTGTTAAATAAGCAATATAAAGTCCTCTAAAGCCTGACTTGAGACTTTGAAGAAAATTTCGATTTTTCATTTTTAATTAAATTATAATAAAATTTTTCTTTTTTTAGCATTTCTTCTTTTTCTTCTTCTTTTGTATGATCATATCCAAGAAGATGTAAAATGCCATGTATTAATAATTTTAGGAAGTCTTCATTTTTTTTAATAACATGATAATCTGAAACAATCACCTCTCCAGAGAATGTTGAATTTTTCTCATATAGAAAAGATAAAACATTGGTTGTCCTATCTATCTTTCTATATTTTTTATTAATTTCTCTTAAATCATCTTTAGTTAGATAAGCTATTGATATATTATAATTATTAACTCCTTCTTTTTCTAAAATTGTTTTGATAACCTCTTTTATAGATGTTTTGCTATAAGGGATTTTATTTTTTTTCTCGAAAATCTCTACTCTTTTCAATATAACTTATCCTCTCATGATAAATAGAAACTAAAACCTTACTGAATGCGTCTTTAATTTTTCTTATATCTTTAAAAGAAAGCTCTGAATTATTAAGTTGACCGTCTTCTATTTTCGAATCAACAACTGTTTCTATAAACTTGATCAATTCATCTTTTTGATCAACTCTTTCTCCCCTTACTGAGGCTTCAACCGTATCGGCAAGCATTATTATACCGACTATTTTTGAGGAGGGAATTGGACCAGGATATCTAAATGCCTCTTCTTGTGCATCAGGATCAATTGATTTAGCTTTTGTATAAAAATATGATACTAAGCTGGTACCATGGTGTTCTTTAATTGAATCCACTACAATATCTGGTAAATTGTATTTTTTTGCAAGTTCAACGCCTTCTTTGACGTGAGATATTATAATTAAGGCTGATAAAGAAGGTGAGATAGATTCATGGGGGTTTATCCCCATGCTATCATTCTCAATAAAAAACTCTGGTCGAACAAGTTTCCCAATGTCATGATAATAACCACAAACCTTAGCAACGAGAGGATCCTCTCCAATACTATCAGCTGCTACCTGCGAAAGAGTACTTACATTTATTGAATGTTGATAACTTCCAGGTGCTTTAATTATAAATTCTTTTAATAATGGATTATTAATATTCAAAAGTTCTACCAATCCAATTGATGTTGTTTTAGACAATACTTTTTCTATAAATGGCACTATAACTACAAGAATAAGAACTGAAATAACAGGATTTAAAAAAGAATAAATAAAATTCAATATAGTTATGTTTGATATGCTTATTGAATTTGTTAAGTATGAGAATAAAAATAGATTTAATAAATTGAAAAAACCAGCAATTAAACCAATTTTTAGAAAATCATTAATATTGTTTATCAATCTTCCTTTAATAGAAAAAATTATAGATATAAAAAAAGAAAGTAAAATGTATAAAAATGAGTTTGTAAAAAATATTGAATAAAAAATGAAAATCAAAGTTAGAAAGAGGGTTGAAACTGAAAAATCAAAGAATAAAATCAATAAATTCGTTATTAAAAAAATTGGAACAAGAATAGGATTTTTTAATAACTTACCAATAAGAAGCGATAAAAAAATAATTATAACGGAATATAAAATTTCCTTTTTAGAAATCTCTCTCTTGTTGTTTAAAATAGTAAAGATCAAATAGGTGAGCGAAATGGAGATTAAAATTATTAATATAATTTTTATTACATCTTTTTGTGTAAAGATAAGATTATATTTTTTTAATATTTTTAATTCTTCATCCCCAATAATAGTGCCTTTTTTAAAAATAACTTCATTTTTTTCAATTTTTATAGTTATTGGTTTTACAGATTTAATAATCTCTTGCTTTTTCTTCTCAGTTAAATCAGTATTTATAATAAGGTTAGGTTTTATTATATTTTTAATTATATCAAAAACTATATTTTTCTCTTCTTTAGATAGATTTTTTAATAAACTTACATCAATCAATTCATTTAATCTATTATAATCTTCTGATTTAAATCCATTGAATAATAAATTAGATAAAATTGAACCTGTGTTTTTAATTAATGAATCAAACTTTTTTTCGTCTAAACTTCTAATCTGAATTAAAAATTCAGTTTCGAAAGTTATTCCAAACCTATCATAAATCTTTTGTTGAGCTTCTTTATCTCCTTCTCTCCAATTTTTAAGATAGCTTGATAACTCTTCGAAATTATTCAGTACCTCTCTATCAACATCAGGATTATATTCATAAAATATTGGAGAGTTTGCTAAAGCCTTCTCTATTTCTTTTTGAGTTGCTTCTTCATCAATAATTTCGATTGTTTTTGGAGAAACAAGATCTTTGTTTAATTCTATTCCTTTTCTTATAAAAATAAAAGGAGGTATTAAAGATATATATAAAAAAATAAAAATTACTATAAAAAAAGGTAATTTTATAGTAATTATTTCTTTATCAATCTTTATTTTTCTTTTTAATATTTTCGAATTTTTCATATGAATCAACAATTTTTTGTACTAATGGATGCCTAATAATGTCTACTTTAGATAATTTTACTATTCCTATATCTTCTATATTTTTTAGTATCTCCAATGATTTAACCAAACCAGAATCTTGTGGTTTATCAAGATCAATTTGAGTTATATCTCCATTTACAATAATTTTCGAATTGAAACCCATTCTTGTTAAAAACATTTTCATTTGAGCATATGTTGTATTTTGTGCTTCATCTAAAATTATAAAAGAATCATTTAAAGTTCTTCCTCTCATATAAGCAAGAGGTGCAATTTCTATAATATTATTTTCAATATATCTATTAATTTTTTCTACTTCAACAAGATCATATAAAGCATCATATAAAGGTCTAAAATGGGGATCTACTTTTTCCAAAAAAGTTCCTGGCAAAAAACCAAGCTTTTCTCCAGCCTCAACAACTGGTTTTGTTAATATTATTCTCTCGACCCTTTTTTCTGTAAGGTGGTTTAATGCTGATGCAATTGCTAAATATGTCTTTCCTGAACCTGCTGGACCAATACAAAAAACAAGATCTTTTTTTCTTATCATTTCAATATACTCTTTTTGACCTTTACTCTTGGGTTTAATTTTTTTTCCTTTACTTGATATAAAAATAACATCTGTGAATAAATCTCTGATTAAATTGTAACTATTATTTTCAATTGATGAAATGCTTTTTTTAATCTCCTCTTTGGTTAAAAGTATATTTCTATTTCTTTTTAATTCGATAATATCTTGTAAAAATTGATCAATAGAGTCTGGATAAATATCTGAAGAATATATATGTAATCCATCTTTGGATATTTTAATTTTTATATTAAAATTTCTTTCAAGCTCTGAAATAAGATCAAAATAATATCCAGAAATAGATATAGCTTCCTCATCATCTAAGAAAGGATAAAATTTTTTCTCTTTAAGTTGTGAGGGTTCTATAACTTAATCACCTCCTACTACCTCTTTTTTCCTTTCTTTTTTCTTTTTTCAACTGAAGGTGGCACGAAAAACTCTCTTTTTTTAATTTCTGAAAGTATTCCTTCTCTTTCACATTCTTTCTTAAATCTTCTTATCAAACTGTCTAAATCTTCACCTTCTCTTCTGTGGACTGCTGGCATTTCTTATTCTCACCTCCTTCTATAGCGGGATAGGAAAATTCATTTAAAACTATTCCATATTCTACATTATTTTCTATAGTTTGTAAATATATTTTATAGAAGTTATTAATTTTATATCTATTATCAATAGAAACTCTAATGTAGTTCTCAGTAAATCCATATAATTTATCATTCATTTCATATTCTGGAAGCAAAATAAGCTCTTTATTATTGTATAATTTAATAACTTCCTCTCTTATTTTGCTTGAAACCTCTTTAATGATTCTTAATCTATCGTTAATTATCATTTTATTAATTGAGTAATCATATTTAGACGCTACTGTTCCGTCTCTCTTCGAGTAAGGAAAAATATGACATTTCAAAAATTTTACTTTTTTTATTACCTCTATTGTTTTTTCAAAATCTTCACTTTCTTCAAATGGAAAACCAACAATTATGTCAGTAGTAATTGTTCCATTCTTTATATTCTCTTTGAAATAATTAACTCTATCAATATAATATGATATATCATATCTTCTTCTCATTTTTTCTAAAATCTTATCACTGCCACTCTGTAAAGGCAAATGTATATGTGGACATATTTTATCGCTTTCTTTCATTAAATTTATAAGTTCATCTGTAAAAAATTCAGGATCAATAGAAGATAATCTTATTCTGAAATTTTTATTTATAGATATTAATTTTTTTAGTAGAGTTGTAATATTTTCTCCATTTTCTAACCCATAATACCCAAGTTCAGTACCAGTTAGAACAATTTCCTTATAACCATTATCAATTAATATGTTTACCTCATCGATGATATCATCAGCGTTTCTTGATTTCGCATTACCTCTTAAATAGGGAACAATACAATAAGAACAAAATTTATTACATCCTTCTTCAACTTTTACAAAAACTCTTGTTCTATCTGAGAATGTTTCTATTTTGTTCTTATAAATATTTTCTTTTACATTTATATCATAAATATTATAGATAAACTCTCTAACATTTGCTTCTTTATTTAAATTTAAAATATAAACATTCTCTATATTTAAAGATTTATTAAAACATCCTGTCACTATGACTTCGCCTAATTTTGAGAATTTTCTTACCTCTTTTAGAACTTCATTTTCTGCTTTTTCAGTTACAAAACAACTATTTACAATGAATAAATTTGCATCTCTATAATTATTTGT